>JAKACE010000197.1:0-3314 GCA_021821705.1 Actinomycetes bacterium
GGTCTGGCCGCCTCGGCCGCCCATCTGGTCGTCTGCATCCGACATGGTGCTCGTGTTACCCACCGGGGCGCATGGTTTATCCGCTCACCCTCGCGGGTAGCCGGGAAGGGGCACCCACCGCAGAAGGTGGCCGGGCCCGGCGAGAACACGCCGCTCGGCCGTGTCGGCCAGCCGGCCGAAGTGGCGCCGGTCTTCGTGCTGCTGGCGTCGGACGAGGGCAGCTATATATCCGGTGCCCGGGTGGCGGTGACCGGGGGCAGGCCCGTGCTGTGAGCCCGCCCGTGCTGTAAGGCCGTGCCGTGACGGGCCGGCGTGCGCTCAGTCCTCAGGCCATGCTGACGAGCTCCAGCATCTCCTGGCTCCACGCGTCCTCGTCGCCGTCCGGCATGAGCAGGGCACGGTCCGGTTGCAGCTCGGCGACGAAGCCGGCGTCATGGCTGACGACGACCATCGTGCCGGGCCACTCCGACAAGGCGTGCCCGATGGCCTCGCGTGACGGCGGGTCCAGGTTGTTTGTCGGCTCGTCGAGCAGTAGGCAGTTGTGGCGCCCGGCCACGAGCTGGGCCAGGGCCAGCTTGGTCTTCTCGCCGCCGGAGAGGGTGGAAGCGTCTTGGAACGCCTTGTCGCCGACGAGGCCGAACATACCGAGCAGGCTCCGCAGGTCGGTGTCGGGCGCAGCTGATGCCTCGCGCATGTGCTCCAGGACGGTCCGACCGCCGACGATCCCCTCGTGCTCCTGGGCGTAGTACCCGATGGAAACGCCGACGCCTGGTCGCCACGTGCCCGCTGTCGGCTCGCCCAGGCCGGCCAGGAGCCTGAGCAGGCTGGTCTTGCCGGCGCCGTTCAAGCCCATGACGAGCAGGCGCTGGCCCCGCTCGACGCCGAAGCTGACGTCTGTGAACACGTCCTGGCGGTCGTAGGACTTGGCCAGGCCTTCGGCCTCCAGTACCAGGCGCCCGCTGTGGGGGGGCGTGGGGAAGCTGACGTGGTACCTGCGCTCGCGCTGGGTCGGCGCGCTCACGGCAACGGCTTGCATCTGGGCAACCCGGCGGTCGAGGGTCTTGGCAACACGCGCCCGCTTGGCCGTCTGGTGGCGCATTGACTCGGCCAGGTCCGCCAGGCGCTTGATCTCGGCTCCCTGGCGTACCGCCAGCTTCACCCGACGGGCCTCGTCGGCGGCGCGGGCCTGGCGGTACTGGGAGTATGTCCCCTTGTACTCGACCATGGTGGCTTCGTCGAGGTGAAGCACGCGCGTTATCGACTCGTCGAGCAGGTCCAGGTCGTGGCTGACGACGAGCAGGGCGCCCCGGTAGGTGCGCAGGAACGACATGAGCCACGCCTTCGCATCGCTGTCAAGGTGGTTGGTGGGCTCGTCGAGCAAGAGGACATCGCTGCCGGCGAAGAGTATCCGGGCCAGTTCGAGGCGACGACGCTCGCCACCCGAGAGCACGCTCACGGGCAGGTCCAGGCGGTCTCCGGCCAACCCCAGGCCCGCCACCAGGCGCCGTACCTCGGGCTCGGCTGCGTAGCCGCCCAGGGCGCCAAAGCGTTCCTCTGCCCGCGAGTAGCGATTGACCGCCCGCTCCGAAGGGTCTTGGGCCATGGCCAGGCGCAGCTTCTCGAGCCGCTCGAGGGCCTCGTCCAGGCCTCTGCCCGACAGCACGTGCGCCAACCCCGTGCCCGCCACCTCGGCGGCGAGCTTGCGCGGGTCCTGGCTCAGGAAGCCGAGCGCTCCCTGAGTACGGCACACACCGCCGGCGGCAGGCACCTCGCCGCTCAGGACTTTGAGGAGGCTGGTCTTGCCGGCACCGTTGCGGCCGACAAGGCCGACCTTGTCGCCGGCGCGCACAACGAAGGAGGCGTCGGCCAGGGTGGTCCGGCCACCGACCTCGACACTCAGGTTGCGGGCTTCCAGCACCGGTCCATGATGGCGGAAAACGGGACCGGACCGGGCCAGGTGACGGGCGGCACGGCATTGGAGCAGTTCGCGACGCTGGTGCCCCAGGCTCCCGACAACCTGTTCAAGGGCCGCCTCCGGGAGGCGGCCGACCCCGTGACGAGCTCTGGCGCGCGTTCGCCGGGTGCCGCACCTGCCCCTAGCGGCCGGTGCTGTTGGCGAGGACGCCGGAGGAGGTGGGAGGCGCTGACGGGGAGGCCGGGCCCACCTGGCCGGAGCGGCGCCGGCCGTACCAGTACAGGGCGGCCAGGGCTCCGGCGCTGGCGACCCACAGCTCCAGGTACCATCGGAAGCCCACGAAGACGAACCGGACGGTGTGGGTGCCCGGCCCGAGGACAACGCCCAGGAGCGCCGGCGCCATCATCGTCACATGAGAGGGGCGGCCGTCCACGGTTACGTGCCAGCCGGGCTCGTACGCCACCGACACCAGCAGTGTGCCGGTGGCGCGCATCTGGGCCCTGACCCCGAACCGCCCCGCAGCGAGGTCGGGCGTCTCGTTGAGGATGTGCCCTGGCGGGGGCGTGCCCAGCGGTGAGGGGGAGGCCACCTGGGTGGCGGCGGCCGGCGGGCCACCTGGGTAGCGGACCGAGAGATCCTGGCCGGGGACCAGGCCCTGGAGCAGCCCGAGGGACTGGGTGCCGACGTCGGCACGGTCGGCGACCATCTGGCCCGTCACCCGTACCAGCTCGGCGTAGCCGCTGCCTGCCACCCGCCACAATGAGTAGGGGCCTCTGGTCATGACCCGAGTGGCCGGTACGGGCGCAGCGGTGCCGACCGGCAACAAGATGTAGCCGATGCCGAACAAGGCATAGTCGGCCGGGTTGGACTGGTCGAACTCCGCCTCGGGACCGAGCATGAGCGACAAGGTCGGGACCATGTAGACCATCTCGTCGACGTCCTTGGTCACCAGGTACTTGAAAACGGGGACGTACCCGACCATGAAATGGTTGCCCCAGTTGCTGGAGAGGCCGGCGTACACCCGCCCGAGCGGGTGCGCCTTCACGTATGCCACCAGCGGTGCCAGCTCCGCCCCCTGGGAGTTGTCGGCGTTTTGTTGTGCCCTGACCACGGCGGCGTCGCTGCGGTCGTAGCTGGCGATCTCGGACCAGGCCGGGGTGGCCCAGGCCAGGGCGGCGGCGCAAAGAGCAATCGCTCCGGCGGTCCTCACCGTACGGCCGGCCCCCGCCCTGCGGGCGGCCCGGGCGCACAGCCCCCACAACCCCTCCACGCCCAGCCCAGCCAGGAACAGGCCGGCCAGTTGCGCCCCCATGCTGAAACGGCGGAAGTAGAGGTCGGCGTGGGCAGGTACCAGATCGGCCAAGGGGCCCCAGGTGGTGGGGCCGAAACTGAGCGCCAG
>JAKACE010000197.1:3324-4887 GCA_021821705.1 Actinomycetes bacterium
GCGAAGAGGGCCAGCAGCAAGGTACGGGCCAGAGCGTCGGTGTACCAGCGCACGAGGGCCAGTACCGCCCCGCACGCCACGAGCACGCTGACGACGGGGACGGCGCGCCTGGCGTCGAAGATCTGACCGGTGAACAGCCATCCCAGCTCGCGTGCGGCACCGTAGCCGCGCACGTAGGGAGTGTCGGCAAGAGCCTGGTTTATGGACGACCATTGTCTCGTGAGCAACAGTGGCCCGATCACCCACACTGCCGACCCGAGCGAGCCGAGCAGCATGAGCAGGCCGCGCTCCAGCCTGGCGCGCCAACGCCCGGTGCCGGAAAGGACCATGACCATCGTCCCGAAAAGTGCCAGGTAGCCGCTCATGAAGTGCAGGGCGATGGTCAGCCCGCCAAGGGCCGCGGCCGCCCAGACGAAGCGGGGCTCCTTCAGCGCCCTCCACGCCAGCGCCCAGGCGAACGTGAGCGCCCAGGAACCGAACAACTGCGTCCAGACCTCGGCGCCCCCCGTCCACGAGTAGGCCCCGCGCTCGAGGCCGATCCCGGTGAAGCTGACCACGAAGGGAGCCGCCATGGCGCTGACCATGGCTGCCCACCGGCTGAGCCCGAGCAGGCGGCCGGAGCCGTAGACCGCGAAAGGCCACAAACCGACGAGCAGCAGCATGGACCACCGGAAGGCCACGTCGCCGCCCACGGCGGTGCCTGCGAGGCCCGTGATGACCGATGCCAGGCTCTGGTAGTGCAGGTACTGCTCCGACCCCATCCCCATGTAGGGGTACCAGGCGCTGAACGGGACGTGCCCCGCCTCCAGTAGACGGGTGGCCGACCGGGCCATCTGCTCGTGCACGGTGGCGTCGTAGAGATATGCAACCGGGGTGAGGAAGGCACGCACGCTCCAGAGGTTCCAGCCGGCCACGGCCGACACCACCAGCAGCTGGGGGCGGGCGAGAACTCGCCTCAGCGGCCCGTTGGGGTGCCGGCCGGCGCTGGCACCGCCATCGTGGTGCCCCGTCTCCGGCTCAGCGGCCGGTAGGTCTGTCAGCACCGTCGGAGCGTCCCGCCAGGGCCAGGTTGGCTCGTAACCGACCGGCCAGGGTCGGTCTAGCCGTCCGGTCCATGGTTAGGGACTCTACGGGCCGGGAGCAGGCGATGCCATTCACGCCGCCGGCCCCCGGGAGCAGGGAGCCTGGGGCGTGCAGGCGGAGCGGCACAGGGACCACGCCTGAAGTGGGAGCTACTTCGGGCGGTCTCTCCGGCCGGGGCCTGCTGCCGGCCCGTGGGGGCCACGTGACCAACTGCTTAACTTCAGTCCTGAACATACTCTGAGTGGCCTCTTCGGTCAACGAAATGCACGTTGAGTGAGAGATAGCTGCCAAAGCCGAAGAGGGCGAAGCCCCGGTCACCCTCACAGCCCGGCCACACTCGCCGCCCGGCCACACTCACAGCCCGGGCGCACAGGGACATCAGGGCGGAGCGGGGGGTGTCCACGCGGCCGGACGCGTGAGAAGGCGGGCCTGTGGGCCCGCCTCCTCGTCACACTTGCAGAGCCATGGCACCGGCGCCGC
>JAKACE010000198.1 GCA_021821705.1 Actinomycetes bacterium
TGGCGAAGGCCCTGCCCGGGGGGGCGGTGAGAAGCTCTCTGCTCGAACTGGCGCAGCTGGCGGCCGACCTCGTTGGCGGCTGCCGTGCGGTAGCTGGTGGAGAAGTTCTGGAACAGGGCGCCCACGACGGCGGCGAGGGCGACGGCGAGGACGCCGGCGTGCAGGCCGGCCAGCCGGCCAGCCGTGCCGAGGCGGCGCCGCCTGCGTGCCGTGCCCGGGGCGGTGCGGGCGTCAGCTGTCGTGCCCCACCTCGCGCTGCGAAGCCGGCGGTGTGCCGGCCGGGGCCCGGTTGGCTGCACTGGTCGGCGCCCCGGACCTGTCGGTGCCGTGGTCGCCGTCGCCACTCTGGGGCTGCCCGTTGTCCCCCTCCAGGCGGGGGACGACCACGACCGTGATCACCGTGGTGCGGTTCGTGGCGACGGTGGCCACCGTGCCGGTGGCGGGTACCGGCGTGGTCGTCGTGGTGGAGGAGCGTGCGGCGGAGGTGGTGAGCTCAGTGGTCCCCGTCCTGCCCATGGCCGTCAACGGCGGCGCCGTGGGCGTGCCGGGCCCGGAGGGGTTGCCGCCGGGGACCGTCGGCCCGGTCCCGGACCGGGTCGTCGAGGCAGGCAGAGGCCCACCGGCCCCGGTGGTGGCGACGTTGACGTAGGCCGGCAACGACGGGCCTGCCCCCGCCGACCAGGCGGTGATGGCCACGCCCGATGCAACCGCGGCTGCGAGCGGCACGGCGAAGAGAGCGCCGCGTGACCTGCGGCCCCGGCCGGCTGCCCCCCTGCCCCGGGCACCTGGTTGTCCCGGGTCACGGCGACCACGGTGATGCCAATCCGGCACGCCGACCATCATGCCACCGCGCCCGGGAGGGCCGGACCTCGCCGTGACCGGGGACTGGGGACCAGTGCCAGAGCGCCGGCGGGGCATGCGGCTACGGCCCGGCGCGCCCGGGCCAGCGAGCGCTCGCCTTCGTGCAGCGGGGAGGGACTGGTGACGGCGTAGCCCCAGGCGTCGAGGTAGATGCGCTCCGGGCAGCAGACGGCGCATATCCCGTGCCCGTCGCAGCGCGCACCGTCGAGGTGCAGCGACCATGAGCTCGTGGTCGTCGCAGGGGGGGTGGCCATCAGGGTCTCCTCACCACGGGCAGCGGGAAGCCACGCGTAGCCGGCAGGCAGGCGGCACCGCGCAGGTGCTCTCTCACCTCGACCGAGAACGTCTCGAGGGCCGACTCGACCAGTCCGACCACCCCGCTCGGGTGACCGCAGGCGCCGCGCCCTCGTACCTGGGCGGTGAGCCGCCACAGGTGCCTGAGGTCCGACTTCGTGGAGCGACCCGTTGCGAGGGTTTCGAGCCCGTCGGCGATAGCGGGCAGCCCGATGCGGCATGGGCCGCACTGGCCGGCCGACTCACCCGCCAGCCATCGGGCGAGCCTGGCTGTGGTTGCGATGCCGCACGCCCCTTCGGCCAGGACGGCTACCAGGCCGCAGCCGAGCCGGACGCCCCCGAGGGCGGCGGCGCCCCGGGCCAGGGGCATGGCCATGGCCGCCGGGCCGTCCACCCAGGTGCCCTCGTAGCCGCCGAGGAGGACGGCACGCGGGGCCGGTCCCGTCACGGCACCGGAGCCGGTGGCACCGAGCAGCCCCCCCACACTCACCGGGCGTAGCAGCTCGAGGACGGTGCCGGGCGACGCGACCTCGCCCGCCAGGGTGACAAGTGTGGGCCCGGGTGCCCGGTCGTCGCCCGCCTGCCTCCACCACGCCGGGCCGAAGCGGGCTATCAGGGCCAGGTGGGCCACCGTCTCGGCGTTGTCGACCAAGGTCGGCCGCCCTCGGGCGCCGTAGACCGCTACCGGCGCCCCGCCGCGGGGCAGTGCTCCGGTACCGCTGAGGAACGAGGCTATGGCACTGCTCTCACCGGCGACGTAGCGTGGTGGCGCGTCGACCAGGCGGAAGTGGTAGGGCCCGCTGCGGCGCTCGTCCAATGCCTCGGCCACTGTGCCGAACGCTCGCCGCCTGGCTCGGTGTGCGTACACGACGACCTCGGTGGCGCCAACCGTCCTGGCTGCGACCTCGGCGCCGTCGAGCACGAGATGGGGCCGGTACTCGAGCAGGACGCTGTCCTTGCGGCTGGCCGGCTCGCCCTCGGAGGCGTTCACCACCACGACAGGCCCGAGGTCGCCGCGGGAGGCGACGGTGCCGAGCTTGGCTGCGGTCGGGAACTGGCCTCCGCCCCGACCGAGCAGGCCGCTCTCGGACACCATGGACCTCAGGTCGGCCGGGTCGTACCGCCTGACGTCCAGTGCTCCCAAGCGGGCCATATGGTCGGCAAGGCGCTCCCAGCCGGCCTCGGGCGGTGGCCCCGCCAGCAGCCTTGTCCCGGCACCGCCGAGCCGGCCCGACGCTGGGGCGGGGGCCGGAGGGGGTGCTGCGAGCGGGCGGTGCTCGACAGCCTGGTCACCGCTGAGCAGGGGATAGCTCACCTGGCGGCCCGCCCGGTCCCGGCCAGTGCCCGGCGGCCGGCTCCGCCGCGGTAGGCGGCCACCACCCAGCGACTGGCGACGGCGACCGTCACCAGCGCGCCTGTGACCACGTAGGCCCAACGCAGGTGGGCTGTGTCGGTCCCCGCCATCACGCCGTGCGCCCAGGCGAGCACGAAGGCACCGGCGCTCAGGCGGTGGACAGCCAGCCAGTGGCGGGTGCCCCGCCTGCCGGCGAAGCGGGCCGTCGCTGCTATGACCACCATGACCTCGAGGGAGCACACGCCCAGGGCAACCGCCAGGGACCGGTAGTGCGCCAGGCCGGGGACCACCGCCCCGGTCCAGCCGACCCCGGCGTAAGCATCGGTGGCCAGGAACACGACGTGCCCGACCAGCAGAGCGAGGGTGGCAGCACCGAGCGCAGTGTGCACGCGCAGCCGGGACTCCCCGTGCCCGATGAGCCAGGAAGACCGCCAGGGGTGCCTCATCCAGGTGCCCACCAGCACGAGAGCGCTGAGCGAGAGGTAGGCGGCGATGCCGAGGGCGCGCGCCGTCACCCAGGGGAAGTCCCGGCTCGTGACAGACGGAGCGAGGGCGCCGGCGAAGAGGTAACCGGCGCCGACGGGAGCCAGTACGGCCAGGGCGACGGCGCCCGCTGTCGCCAAGCCGCCCACGGCCCTCTCGCGCACAGGCGCGCTGCCTCCGGCGCCTCCGGGCGCCTCCGGGCGCCCTGGTCTGGTCAGGGCAGCGGCCAACTCAGGTACTCCTTCATCTGGGGGGTCATGGCGGCGCCGCCGTCGGCCAGGGCCCACAGGGCGGCCAGGCCGCGCTTGGCGGCTTCGGCCCCAATACCGGCGGCGCCGTGCAGGAACAGCACCTTGCTCCACACCTCGCACAGGGCCGGGTCTTCCCCGACGACGGTCACCGAGACGAGACCCTCCCCGCCCGGGAGCCCCGTCCTGGGGTCGATCAGGTGGTGGACCGCCCGGCCCTCGGCGCGCCAGTGCCGGAGGCGTACCGAGGACGTAGTGACAGCCCGGTCGCGCACGGCCAGGACGCAGAGGGGCTCGGGGGCGCCGGAGGGACTTTCGACGGCCACCAGCCAGGGGCCACCTCCCGGTGCGTCGCCGCTGCAGTACATGTCACCCCCGGCCTCCACGAGGTAGCAGGTCAGCCTGTCCGAGAGGGCACGGGCGGCCCAGCGCACCGCCAGGCCCTTGCCGATGCCGCCGAGGTCCACCGGACGGGGGCCTATGCGCACCTCGCTGGTCGCGGCCCGCAGGCCCGGTCGCCAGGGCGGTTGTGCCACGGGTGACGCCTGGGCCTGCGCCCGGGGCACAGCCGGGGCCGGGACGGGGCTCGGGCCGAAGGCCAGGGTACGGTCGTAGCCCAGGTCGACGAGGTGTTCCAGTACGCGGGGGTCGAAGATGCCCCCGGTCAGTTCGTGGGCCTGCCCGGCCTCGGCGATCGCCTGGTACAGGGCTCCCGGCGCCCGGTGCCACTGGTCGGGACGGCGGTTGGCCAGCATGAGGGGACTGGCGGGGTCGAACCGGGTGCAGGTGCGGTCCACCTCGGCGAAGATGTCGAAGGCGTCCCGGGCGGCGTCGCCAGCCAGGTCGGCTGTCACTCGGCCGTCTGGGCCTGCCAGGGGAACGCTGTGCAGCGGCACCCTGACCGTGACCCTGGTCGCCATCCAACGCTGCACGTGGACGGCTTCGTCGGTGGTCGCATCAAGGCACGACAACGGAGGCTCCAGTGGTGGCGTGAACAGCGGGCGCAGGGGTGGCGGGGACGGCGATGTTGGGGACTGCGACGCTCGGCAGCTGCACCGAGGGCACGGACGGCACTGCGGGCAGTGACGGCAGCGAGAGCCTGGCTGCCGCGCCAGCGGCTCCGCCTCCCGCGCCGTCACCACCACCAGCGGCCCCGGCGGCCAGCTGCGCCTGGGACCGGGCCAGGGCGGCTATTGTCTGCTGGTCGGCGGCAAGGGCCCTGGCGACTCCGGCGAGAGCTCTGGTGTCGGCCTGCACCGAAGCCTGGAGTGCAGCGCTGCCGGCAGAGCCGGCAGGTGCCGAGGCCGGTGAGGAGGCCCGCAGGGGGGCCGGCGCTGCCGCACCGGCCGGCACGGGCAGGGAGCCCTGCACGAATTTGTCGGCGAGGGCGGCCGTGCCCAGGACTGCCGCCGCCACCAGTGCCGGCGCGAGGATGCGCCGGCGGGTACGTCCACGCAATTGGCCCCGGGAGGCACTGGCCCTGTGCTGGGCGACCTGGTCGAGCCACTGCACGGGTTGCTGGCGGGGCGTCCGTAGCGGGCGACGGCTGTCACCTACGGATAGGTTGATGATCCGGGCTCCTTGGGAGGCACACCATTCGACCGCCTCGATCAGGTCGCGTTCCCATAGACGCTCAT
>JAKACE010000199.1 GCA_021821705.1 Actinomycetes bacterium
AGGATGGGCGGGGACGAGTTCGTAGTGCTCTGCGAGGACATCGACGACGACTCCCAGCTCGACGTGATCGTGGCGCACATCATGAAGAGCTTCGCCGACCCTGTCATCCTCCCGGACCGTCAGCTGTGGGTGAGCCTGAGCGGCGGGGTCGTGAAGGGGGGCGCCTCGTCTTCGGTCGCACAGCTGCTGAGCCAGGCCGATGCTGCCATGTACCAGGCCAAGGAACGCTCCAGGGGAACCGTCGGCCGCTACGACCCGCGAACCCGGCCCGACCTGGAGCGGCGTGCCGAGGGCTCCCGCCTGCTGCGCATGGCGCTCGAGGCCCACCAGCTCGTCGCCTACTACCAGCCCATCGTCGACCTGCACACGGGCACGCTGGTAGGAGCTGAGGCGCTGGTGAGATGGGAGGACCCCATGCGCGGCCTCGTCGCTGCCAAGGACTTCATCCCGCTGGCCGAGGAGCTGGGCCTGGTCGGAGAGATAGGCGACTTCATGCTGGCCGAGGCCGCCCGCTGCGCCCGGCGTTGGGCGCAGGTGGCGCCCGGGCTCAAGGTCACCGTGAACGTGTCACCCAACCAGCTGCGGGGCGCCGGCCTCCTGACCACCGTGCGCAACCTGGTCGCCGACGGTTTGAAGCCAGGTTGGCTGACCCTGGAGGTGACGGAGGGTGCGCTCATGGAAGACGCCTCCGCCGGCGGCTCCGTGCTGCGGGAACTGCGCGACCAGGGCTTCGGTATCGCCATAGACGACTTCGGCACCGGGTACAGCTCCCTGGCCTACCTGAAACAGCTGCCGGCCACGGCCATAAAGGTGGACCAGGCATTCACGGCGCAGCTTCCCGACCCCCAGGATCTGTCCATCGTCATGGCCATCCTGGCCATAGCCGACACCTACGGCTTGGAGGTGGTCGCCGAGGGGATCGAGACCGGCCAACAGGCCGAGGTGCTCAAGTCGCTGGGTTGCCAGCAGGGCCAGGGGTACCACTTCGCCCGGCCCGTGCCGGCCAGCACCTTCGACGAGATCCTGCTACTCGAGGTGCAGGGGCGGGGCAACGGGCCGGTCCCGCTCACCTCTGGCACCGGGGAGTGATGACGGCGCCCACCCGGCTGGCCAGCCCGACACCCGAGTACCGAGTGTCTAGAGTGCTTGAGGTTATGCCGGCTGACCCTCTTCGCTCCAGGACCACCGCCAACCGGCGTCGCGGGTTCGCCCTGGTGGCGGTGTGCTGCGTGCCCCTTGGCCTGGCGGCCGGGCTGATCGTGTGGTGGGCGTGGAGCTGGCCGTTCGGCGTGGTCGGTTTCGTGCTCGCCTCGGTGGTGCTGGGCCTGCTGATGTGGTGGGCGGCAGACCCGCTCGCCCGCCACGCCCTGGGGGGTGCTCCGGCGGACCCCGTGGTCCACGCAAGGCTGTTCAACATCGTGGACGGCCTCTGCGCCACCGTGGGCGCTCACCGGCCCGAGCTGCGTGTGAGGCAGGAACGGTCGGTCAACGCGGCGGTGTGCGGCCGGCGGCGGCGCAGCGCCACCCTGGTCGTCACCCAGGGCATGCTCGACGGGCTCGACCGCATGGAGCTCGAGGGGGTGCTGGCCCAGCAGCTGACCCGCATCCGTTGCCACGACATGTTGCCTGCCACCGTGACGGTGGCGACGCTCGGCATCGGCGCCACCCTCCTGGCGCCCCCTGAGCCGGTGACGGCGATGGACAGGGCGGCGGTGCGCTTCACACGGTACCCTCCCGGCCTGGTGTCCGCCCTCGAGAAGATGAGGTCCCTGGGCACGCAGGTGAACGGCGCCTCCAGGGCCACCGCTCACCTGTGGTTCGCCCAACCCGGCCCCGGTACAGGTCCTGCCACCTCGCTCGATGACCGCATCGAGGCCCTGCGGGAGCTCTGAGACCCCCTGGGCTCGGGTGCGGGGCCGGTCGAAGGCGACGGTGGGGCACCGCCGGGTCGATAGGATCGTGGTATGAGCACGATCGACCAGGGCCAGCCGGTTGGCGGAGGCACAAGTGGCAACCCCCAGACGGGCGGGGCCCCGGCCGCCGGTAGGCGCACGGGCACGGGCCTGGTCAAGCGGGGCCTTGCAACCCAGCTGCGGGGGGGCGTCATCATGGACGTGGTGACGCCCGAGCAGGCCGTCATCGCCGAAGAGGCAGGGGCGGCAGCGGTCATGGCGTTGGAGAGGGTGCCCGCCGACATACGTAGGGACGGCGGTGTCGCCCGCATGAGCGACCCCGCTCTCATCGAAGCCATCAAGGCCGCCGTCAGCATCCCGGTCATGGCCAAGGCCCGCATAGGGCACTTCGCCGAGGCCCGGGTGCTCGAGTCCCTGGGAGTGGACTACATCGACGAGAGCGAGGTCCTCACTCCCGCCGACGACGACCACCACATCGACAAGTGGCCGTTCGCTGTGCCTTTCGTCTGTGGGGCCAACAACCTCGGTGAGGCCCTCAGGCGCATATCCGAGGGCGCGGCGATGATCCGTTCCAAGGGTGAGGCCGGCACCGGCGACGTCAAGGAGGCGGTGCGGCACCTGCGCCAGATCCTCGGGGACATTCGCAAGGTGACCCAGGCCGACCAGGCGGAGCGCTACGGATGGGCCAAGCACCTGCAGGCACCCATAGACCTTGTCAACGAGGTGGCCGAGACGGGCGAGCTGCCGGTCCCCCTGTTCTGTGCCGGCGGTATCGCCACCCCGTCGGACGCCGCCCTGGTGATGCACCTTGGGGCACAGGCGGTGTTCGTCGGCTCCGGGATCTTCAAGTCGGCCGACCCCCCGCGCTTCGCACGGGCCATCGTCGAGGCGACCACTCATCACGCCGACTACTCGATCGTGGCCAAGGTCAGCCGCGGCCTGGGTGAGGCCATGAGGGGCGAGGAGTCCGGCACCGTCGCGACCAGGCTGTCCGAGCGGGGCTGGTAGCTACGGTGGGAAAGGTGCCCCCAGGTGGAGGCCCCAAACGGGCCCGTAGGTGTCCTGGCCCTTCAAGGTGACTTCCGCGAGCACATAGAGTTGCTCGAGCGTCTCGGGGTGCGGGCGCGGGCCGTTCGTGTGCCCCGTGACCTCGATGGGGTTTCCGGCCTGGTCGTCCCAGGTGGGGAGTCCACCACGATGTCGCTGCTGCTCGACAGCTCCGGCTTGCTCGAGCCGCTGACCGAGCTCGTCAGGGCGGGCGCGCCCGTGCTCGGGACGTGCGCAGGCATGGTCCTGCTTGCGTCCGAGGTGCTCGACGGCCGTCCGGGCCAGCACCGTCTCGGGGCGCTCGACATCGTGGTGAGGCGCAACGCCTTCGGGCGCCAGCGCGAGTCCTTCGAAGCCGATATCGACGTCAGCGGGCTCGACAGCCCGGTGCACGCCGTGTTCATACGGGCACCCGTGGTCGAGCGGGCCGGTCCGGAGGTAGAGGTACTGGCGGAGGTGGCGATGGCCGACGGTGTGAAGCGTCCTGTGGTCTGCCGCCAGGGGCCGGTCCTGGTGACGTCGTTCCATCCGGAGCTGGTGGGAGAGACCCGCATCCATGAGGCTTTCCTGAGCAGCATCCGTTCAAAGACAAGGAAGGAAAATGTCAGGGCACTCTAAGTGGGCCACTACCAAGCACAAGAAGGGCGCATTGGACAAGGCCCGCGGCAAGCTCTTCGCCAAGCTGATCCGCCAGGTCGAGGTGGCGGCGAGGGAGGGCGGCGGTGACGTCGAGGCCAACCCGACCCTGCGCACCATGTTCCAAAAGGCCCGTGACGCCTCTGTCCCGCTCGACACGATCGAGCGCGCCATCAAGCGGGGGACGGGCGAGCTGGAGGGGGTGCGTTACGAGCCGGTCACCTACGAGGGCTACGCACCGTGCGGCGTAGCCGTGATCGTCGAGTGCCTCACCGACAACCGCAACCGGACCGGCGCCGACATCCGGGCCATCTTCAGCAAGAACGGCGGTTCCATGGCCGAGCCGGGCGCCGTGTCGTGGCAGTTCGAGCGCAAGGGTGTCGTCAGCGTGCCCCGGGAGGCCAAGCTGGACGAGGACGAGCTCACCCTGGTCGCCGCCGACGCGGGAGCCGAGGACGTGCGCGACAACGGAGACGGCTGGGACGTCGTCACACCTCCTTCGGAGCTGGCAGCCGTCAGGGCGGCCATCGAGGGCAACGGCTGGCCCGCCAGCGCCGAGCTGACGATGCAGCCCTCGCAGTCGGTGCCCATCTCGAGCGAGGGCGACGCCCGCAAGGTGCTGCGGCTTATCGACCTGCTCGACGACCACGACGACGTGCAGAACGTGTACGCGAACTTCGACATCCCCGACTCGGTGTTGGAGCTCGTCGACGTCTGAGGGCGCCGAGCCGGCAGTGGCGCCGCCCATCCACGGTGGCGTTGGCCCGGCCTGGTAACGTACGAACTTGTGTTCGTACTGGGCATCGACCCCGGCCTGAGCCGGTGCGGGTACGGGGCTGTGCGCCAGGTCGGGGGACGGCCGGAGATGGTGAGCTCAGGGGTGATCAGCACCCCTGTGAGCTCCGGGCTCCCATGGCGCCTGGCGCAGCTGATGGCCGCCCTGCGCGACCTGCTCGAGCGCACCGGGCCGGACGTGGTCGTTGTGGAGCGGGTGCTGTTCCAGGCCAACGCCCGCACAGCGATGTCCGTTGGCCAGGCCAGTGGGCTGGCGCTGGTGGCGTCGGCGGAGCGCGGTGTGCCGGTCGTCCAGTACAGCCCCAACGAGGTGAAGCAGGCAGTGACGGGCTGGGGGGGCGCTAACAAGGAGCAGGTGCAGAAGATGGTGCAGGCGCTGCTGCGACTGCCGGAGAAGCCGTCGCCACCGGACCGGGCCGACGCCCTGGCGCTGGCTCTGTGCCACCTGGCGGTGGCGCCGCTGGCGGCG
>JAKACE010000200.1 GCA_021821705.1 Actinomycetes bacterium
GCCGGCGCCGCCTTTCGGGCCCACGATGATGATGGCCAGCTCGCCGGCGCCGAGAGCCCCATGGGGGAGAGCTCTACTCCGTCTCGTCCCTGGCCGGCAGCGCCGCCGGAGGCAGGGCAGGCCGGGCGGTGGACCTAAAGCCGCCTTGGTGTCAGGGTGCCGGTGGTAGGTAACGCTGTGCATCCAAGCCCAGCTCCTCGAAGGTGTCGTGGAGCACTTCGAGGAAGCCGGCGTTGCGCATAGCCAGGGCCACGGGGGCGAGCTGGCCGGCGAGCACGTCGAGCTGCTCGGGAACCCATTGGTGGACGACGGCGCTTGGCGGGGCCGCAGCCAGGAACTGGCGGAACCAGGCCGCTGACTTGGCAAGCTCTCCGGCATTGGCGTCGAGCGCCTCGTTGACCGCCGGCTCGACCGCCGGTGCCGGGCCAGCCAAGGTGCTCATCAGGTCGGCGGCTGTGGTGGGGCCTACGTACTCCTCGGCTGGAGCGTCCGTCGGGGGCGCCCCACCGGCACGTTCGACACTGGCGACGCCCTCGGGACTGGGTAGGGCCGTGTCGTTGTAGAGCAGGCCCAACACGCATTCGAGCGCCGTAGCCACACTTTGGCCAGGCGGCTCTTCGGTCTCGGTCACCTCGTCGGGGATGGGGGCGCCGGCGAAGGTCTGCCGGGCACCTTCCATCAGCCCGGTCACGAACTTCGCCATCTCCTCGGTTGCGCCCGGCGCTCCTGCGCTGGCCCATTTCACGATGTCCTCGACCTCGTGCGCCATGGCCCGGTTACCCGTGTTGGTACCAGGGCCGGGCACAGAGGTTGATGGCAAACTGTCGCCCCAAAGCCGGTGGAGGGCCACTGCGAAGCCCTCCGAGGCCGTCCCTTTTGCTGCGGCGGCGAAGGTTGCCTTGCTGGCTGCGGCCTTTACACCGGGCCTGAACGTGTGCGGCAGGTCGGCGGCAACGATGTGCGCCGCCTGCTCCTCGGGAGAAGCGTTCTTGGGGAGCAGGAGCCCGGCTCTGGAGTAATCCTCTAGCCGGCGGCCAGGTAAATCGAGTTCGTGCTGCTCAGCCAGCACTTTTCGGATGGCCTCGACGTATTTCGAGTCTCGACGGAACATGTACCGACCTTACCGCAAGGGTACCGGGCTATGTGTGTAGTCCCTGGTACATCTGTCGAGGGACTCATCGGGAGCGGCTGGCTCGGTTGAGGTTGGCAGGGGTGGGCGGCTCGGTCAAAAGCCCTGGTCAGGCGGTAGATGTACCGGGAACTTGGGCTTTCGGCGAAAGGCCGGCCGGTACCGTGCCCGCCAATGAGCCCGAGCCCCGAGAGCGCCGAGAAAATAGTGGTGCGGAACGTCTATGTGCCGGCCACGGTGACCGGGCTGCTGGGGCAGTCTGGCCATTGGGGGCTGGCCTGCTGGGCGGAGAGCCAGCTGGATGTGCTGGAAGAGCTGCTCCTCCGGGGCCTCGTGGTCGTCCGGGCGATGGAGCGGCCATGAGCCGGCGCAACCTCTCGCTGTCCTCGGACGTCGTGGCCGAAGTCGAGCGCCGGGCCGCAGCATCGGGCCGCTCGTTGGACCTGGAGTACGGCCGGCTGTTCGCCCTCGGGCTCCTGGCGAAGTTGATAGGCGAGCTGGCCCCTCTCTTCCCCGAGCTGGGCCGTCCGGCCCTCCCCCATCGAACGAAGCGGCCGGAGGCTTTCACCTCCGGCCTCCCCGGTCATGCGGTTGATGACGCCCTGAACAGCGCCATCATACCGCTTGCCGGGCCGGACAGGCACGGCGGCGGCGATGGCAACTCCTGAGCGCCCCCCCCGCCTCCCCCGGTCGCCCTGGCGCCGGCATCCCTGGCACGACCCGGCCCTCCGGCGCCTCGCCGAGGCAGCTGCGGCGCTCGGTACTCGGATGCAGCTCAGTCGCTCCCAGGCCTACCGGGCCAACTTCCGGCGCCTGCACGGCGTCTCCTTCGCCGAGGGCCAGCGCATGGCCCGTGCCCTCGGGCTCAAGGGGTCGCCGGCAGCAGCCGTCCGGCAGGCCGCCGGGTCGGAGGCTGGCGTGCGCCTGGCCTCCTATCGTGGCCCCAACCCTCGCCGGCTGGCGCTGGCCGAGGCCGCCACCCGGGCGCAAGACCGGCGCCGCCGGGAGCTGGACGCCCTGGGCCAAGTGCGGCGAGGCGAGGCGGACGTCGCCAGGGCCGAGAGGAACGCCGGCCTCCCCCGTGGTTCCCTGAAGCGCACCTTCGGGCCCGGCGTGGACCAGGGCAGCTCGGGCAGCGTCGGCGCCGTCCTCAACGTCTTGGGGCCGGGCGGGTCGGTCCCGGTCCTTTTGACCTCCCTCGAAGAGCGCCAACTGGTCATGGCCCACTACTTGGCGGTGCAGGCCGCTCTCGACGGCCGCCCGAACAGTCTCCAGATGTTCCGGGGCAAATCGGTGGGCAACGTCCCGCTCGAAACCAACCTCGCCCGGCTGCGGGCGCTCTCCGAGGCCGGCCTCATCGAGGCCCCTTACCCCGAGGCCCGCCGGTGACCTGCCCGCGGTGCGGTGCAGACGGCCCGCTCGACTTTCACCATGTAGTGGGGCGGGCTGTCGGTGCGACCTGTGCCCCCCTGTGCGGCCCGTGCCACCACCACGTGCACAACCGGCTCCGGGGCCTCGGGTACGACCAGCCGGACGGCTGCCTCGCCGAGCTTGGCCCGGCCGGGCCCGTGGAGCTGGGGCTCCGCCGCCTCGTCGTCCTGCTCGGCGAACTGCACTACCCGGGCTGGCTCCCCGAGGCCGCTTCCGGCCTGGCCGACCGGCTCGTGCTCGACATCGATGGACGGGCCGGGGAAAGGACGAGTGCGCCATGACCAAGAAAAAGGCCCGGAGCACCAAGAAGGTCGGCCCGGTGGCGAAAGTCGGCAACCTGACACGGGATTTCCAGCTGTACACCAGTGAGGGGGGCACCACTTACGCCCAAAGCGGCCTGGCCGTCGATGTGCCCGAGGAGCCCGGCAAATGGTCGGGGCCACGCCGGACGCTCTACTACGACCTGGCCGCCTTCCGTGGTCTGGCTGAAAATGCGGCCGCCTGCTTGCGAAAAGGCACGAGGGTGGTCGTGGTCGGCGAGGGGGAGGTCGAGACCTGGGCCGACGCCGAGGGGACCGAGCATACGAGCCGGCGCATCCTGGCAACGGCAATCGGCCCGGATGTCCGGTGGGCTCGGGTCGAGGTCGAAAAGATCAAGGGCACGTCTAGCGAAGTGCCCGAGGACGACGACGAAGTGCCCGAGGTCCCCTGACATGGCCGGTGCCGACCGCCTGCCCCTGGCCTTCCGGGTGGCTTACCCGCCGAGGGAGCCGTCCCCGTCCGAGCTGGCCCGTCGCTCGCCCGGAGCGGTGGTTGGCGCCGACAAGTGGCGCCCGAAAACCTGGCAGCGCCCGGCGCTCTTCTCCATGACCGTCGAGACCGGGCCGGACCAGGCCCTCGTGCTGGGGGCGTGGCTGCTCTCCCGCTTCGGGCGCCCGGTTGCCGGCGGCCTCGTGCTGCCCGACGAAGTGGAGGCAGGTTTCCTTGCCCAGGCCCGAGATTGGGCCAAGGAGCACCTAGTCGAGAACTTCGAGGTACGGCCAGCCGACCGGCAGACGAGGGTGGACCTCCTGCACGCCTGGCGCCTGGACGTGCTGCGCCCCTATGTCGTCGAGGCCCCCGGCGCCCCCTCGGGCCGGGCCTCCAAGACCTGGTTCACCTGCTGGGACGCAGGCTGGACGTGGAGCCGCCTCGCCTACGGGACTGCCCCCGGCCGTGGTGGGAACTACGGCGGCTTCTCGTGCCGGTTCTTCGACGGCCCCCCTGACGCCCCGGGCCACGACCGCCCCCGGCTCCTGCTCCGGGCGCTCGGTGAGAACGTGACGCTCGCCCGTTGGGGCTCCATGCCCGAGAACGCCGACGGCAAGGTGCCCCGGCCGGGCCCGGTGCTCGACCTGCGCCAGTTGGCACGATCGCTGGCGGGCAACGGCGTCGAGGACCTGGCGGCGGCGCTACGCATCTTCGAGCTGCCTGCCGTCCCTCCCGCCAGCGGCATCTTCGACCGCCTGGCCTCCCGGGTGGAGGCCCTCGACCGCCTGGCCCGGGCGCTCTTCGCCGAGGCCGACTTCCTGGAGCGCCGGGCCGGCCCCGGCCGGGAGCACCTGCGGCCGACGGGCATACGCTCCGACCCCCGAGCGGGTTACTCGACCGGCTCGACGGCCACCGGGTTACGGCGTTCGGCCGGCATCGTCCCAATGGCCGAGCGCCTCGTCGAGGGCGAGGTCCCCCACGACCAGGCGGTCGGCGCCTTCATGGCGGCGCAGTACGGGGGCAGGGCGGAAGTCATGGTCGCCCGCGTGCTGGAGCCCTCCACGCACTACGACTCGTCGTCCACCTATGGCCACGTGGCCCGCCTCTACGGTGCCTCGTCCTTCATGACCGCCGCCGAGTGGCGTTCCCGTGACGTGACGGGAGAAGCTGGCGCCGAGCTGGAGGAGCTGGCTTCGTCGGGTGCCCCGCTCGACCGCATCCTGGGCCCGGGCTGGTGGCGTAGGTGGCTACCGGTCGCAGCCCTGGTCGAGCCCAGGTGGTGCCGGCTCCCGGCCCGCACGCCGCATGGAGGTGGGGGCGACCTCACCGTGCGTTACCTCAACCTGCGCCTCGAAGATGGTGAGGCCGGGTGGTGGATGTTCGCCGACCTGGCTGCGGCCGTCCTCGGTGGCGAGGCCCACGACTTCGTGCTGCGCCGGGCTGTCACCGTCGAGCCCCACGGCCTGGCGCCCGGTCTTTCCCCGGTCGTGCTGCCCGGCGGTACCGTCTTCGACCCGGCGTCAGGGGACCTC
>JAKACE010000201.1 GCA_021821705.1 Actinomycetes bacterium
GGGCGACAACCCTCTCGTCGTCTACCAGCCCTCGTCAGGCCGGGACTGGGAGCTGTGGTCGGTCCAAAGGACCGGGGCCACCTCCTACTCGGCGTGCTGGGGCGGACGCCTCGACATGGCCACGTCAGACGGGGTCTTCCCCAATGGCTTCGGCCTGTCCGCCACCGGTATCAGCTACCTGGCCACGACCATAACCGAGGCGGACGTGGCCTCCGGCTCCATCGACCACGCCGTCGGGGTCATCCTCCCCCGCTGCGACTACTCCACTTACCCCGCCGACCGGGGCGACTGCGGCCACGACCCGGGGCAACCGGCGGAAGGGCAGTGGTTCCGTTTCCCGCCCGGGCTGGCCATGCCCGCCGGGCTGGCGCCGTTCGCCCAGATGGTCTTCCGTGCCATCCAGCGCTACGGCATGGTGGTGGTGGACCAAGGCGGAGCCGTGATGATAGAGGCGGAACAACCCACCGACTGGGCGGCCGAGGGCCACGTGGGCGTAGATCCCATCACGGCCAGCTGGGACGGCCAGCCCGAGTACGGTGTGGTGGCCAACCTGCCCTGGGCCGACCTGCAAACCGTGGTCCCTCCGCGCTGAGCTCAGGGTCCCGCCGGCCCCGCCCTGCGGCAGCCTTAAGGCCGGTCAGGTTGGCGCTCTCACGTTCCGGCGGCGGTAACCTCGGCTGCCCCGTAGAACTTGTCGAAGGGGGCGAGCGCCTCCACCAGGCGCTCGTGCTCGTCGGGGCCCACCCATGGGCCGGAGAGAGCCCTCCCGAGCAGGCGACGGAACTCTGCGTACTGGGTCGCCGCCTCCGGTCCGGGGAAGGTCACAGAGCCGCCCTCCCGGCCGAGGCAATCAGCCAGCTCACCCAACGTCGGCAGCTGGTAGCTGCAACGGTTGGCCCGGTCGAACAGCTCCACGAAGACGCTTATGAGCGTGAGGCGGAAGATCCCGTCACGCCACCGGCCCTGGCCCCGCCGCAGGTAGTTGCGGTAGTTGGAGATCACGTAGTTGAAGTGCACGACATCGTCGGTGCCCTGCACGGCCACGAGCTCGGGGTCGGTGAGCGACTGCGCCCGGAACGTCGTATCGAACATGTGCTCCTCTCCGAACATCTTGGCCCGGTGGGCCATGTGCATGTAGGGAGCGAAGCTGCGCAGCCAGTCCACCCGGGCGCACAGCTCCCAGGTGGCGGCCAGGGCCAAGCCGTGCCCTCGGTACCAGGGGTCCCACGGTGGGCTGATGCCAAGGCAGGCCAGCCCCCGGTCCCGGGCCAGCTCGTACTGGCGGTCGAGGGCCCCCGGTGAGAGGAGGAAGAGGTCGGCGTCGTGCAGCACCACATGGGTCGCCGCGCACGCCTGCACTCCCGTCACCAGCTGAACGGCGTGGTTGCGGCCCGGGTTGCCGAGCCGGGGCAGCACATGGCGCTCCGGCCACGGCAGCGGCGCCAGCACCAGCGGGCCGGCCCAGCCCGGGCGGGCCTCGTCGACCAGGCGGCGCATCTCCGGCGTCATCCTGTCGGGCACGACGATGGTCTCCACACGGTGGCGGCTGTCCTGTTGGGCGCAGACAGCCAGGGCCAGGCGCAGGAAGACCGGCAGGTCGCCTGGAACCGGTACGAGCAGCGAGTAGCCGTCAGCCGGCTCCGAGGCGGGAGGGCTCCACCAGCGGCCCAACCTGGCCTGCCAGTACAGGGGCCCGAGGGCAGAGAGCCTCTGCGCCAGGTCGGGCCGGCGCGCCGGGGCGCTCACGCCGGCACCCCGGCCAGGCCGGCAAAGGCACGGGAGCGGTTGCGGACGTGGCGGCGGAACTCGAGCAGGCGCCCGAGAGACGTCAACCTCACCGGGTTGGCAGCCAGCCAGCCGCCGAGGCGGGCAACCTCGGGCCAGTTACGGCTCGCCCGGGCGGCCTGGAGGTCGTCCCACGCTCCCACCGTGGCGACCGCCTGGCGGGTGCGCTCCGAGAGCCAGGGCCGGCCCCGGTACTTGTCCATCACGTAGGTCGTCGCCTCCTGCATCTCGGTGCGCCTGCGGCTCACCTGGCCCTCGTGGTGGCGGTAGAGGCACGTCACCTCCGGTGACAGCAGTCCGCTGCCGCGCTCGAGGACCCTCATCCAGGCGTCCACGTCCTCCAGGTAGTCCAGGTTGCGGTCGAAACCCCCGCACGAGACCAGCACGTCGCGTCGCACCAGGACGGCACTGGTGGTGAACGAGTTCTCGGGGAACATCAGCCGCGCCGGGGAACGCACCACCTCCGGGCGGGCCGTGGAGGCGCCGTGCAGGCGGCGCATGCTGCCGCCGAAACTGATGCTCGTGGTGGCGACGACGACGTGGCCGCCGCGCCGGGCCCAGACCGTGGCCAGGTGGTCGGGCATCCATTCGTCGTCATCGTCGAGGAAGGCCACCCACTCCCCCCGGGCAGCGTCGAGGGCGTCCGCCCGGGCTCGGCACAGGCCCTCGTTGCGTGCCTTTTGGATCACCCTGGCACCGGCGGCACGGGCCAGCTCGGCCGTGCCGTCGGCCGAACCGTCGTCGACGACGATGACCTCGAGGGGCCGAACGCCCTTCTGGGCGGCGACCGAGGCGAGAGCCCGCTCGAGGTACTGCTTGCGCCGGAACGAGGGCACCAGGACGCTCACAGGGACCTGAGAGGCAACTTGCCGGTCGGCCTGGTCCTCCTGATCGTCGCCGGGCCGGCCCGCACCTCCGGCCTCGAGACCTGCTCCTGCCTCGCCATCCGTGAGCACGTCATCTACTGGTCCTGCCTGCGCCCCCGCTGCCAAACCGGCTGGGGCCCCTACACCGCTCTCCGGCCCGGCAAGCTCCTCGGCCGGCACGACGGGCTCGTCCTGCGCTTCACGCTCAGCCGCGGTGGCACCCACCCGCCACCTCCTCGAACAGTCGCGCCAGCTGGGCTGCGTTGGCCCGAGCGTCGAAGCCCCGCTCCACACGGTCTCGCCCCGCCTCGCCCAGCCTTCGGGCCAGCTCCGGCGAGACAGCCAGGCGCGCCACGGCCGCGGCCAGGGCCTCGGCGTTGCCGGGGGGGACGAGGTACCCACAGGTGCCATCTTCGACCAGTTCGGGGATACCAGCCACCGTACTGGCGACCACAGGGCGTCCCGTGGCCATGGCCTCCATGAGCACGACCGGCACCCCCTCGGCGAAACTGGGAAGGCAGAAGACGTCGGAGGCGGCGTAGAAGGCAGGCATCTCGTCCTGCCCGGCGGCACCTGCCAGCACCAGACGGTCGGCCACACCCAGCCCGGCGGCGCGGCGACGAAGTTGCCCCTCCTCGGGCCCCGAGCCCACCAGCACCAGCCTGGCGTCGTAGCCTTGGCCCACGAGCAGCCCGAGTGCGTCCACCAGGACCTGGAAGCCCTTCTGCGGGACCAGGCGGCCCACGCCGAGCAGTGAGATGCCTTCGTGGGCCACCGGCTCGACTGCCCGGTAACGGCTCAGATCAGCGCCACAGTGCACCACAGCCAGCTTGGGCCAGTCCTGCGGCCGGCTCAGGTACATGAGCTGGGAGCGGGCGAACTCGCTGATGCACACCACCAGGTCGGCATTGGCCACCTTGCGGGCCAGGTTGAACCGCTCCACCTCGAACAACTCGGTCGGGCCGTGCATCGTGAAGCTCCACCACCAGTCGTCGCCCGCCCCCGCCAGGCGCCCGAAGCGGGCCGCCAACCAGCAGATGTCGGCGGCCACGTTGGTGAGATGGGCATGCAGGTGGCGGGTGCCCTGCCGGTCGGCATGGTCCCACAGGTGCACCGCCTCTGCGAAGTAGAACACCTGCCAAAGGAGCCCCCGGGCACCCGGGGGCGCCACAGACACGGCGAAACCCAACGTCTCGAGGTAGGCGCGCGGTTGCCGGACCGCCGCCCGCAGGTGCGAGCGGGCGAAAGCTGCCAGGTCGAGCGGCAGCAACGACCACGTCCTGGCCGCCTCTTGGCGGTCGGCCTCTGCCAGCAGTTGGTCCGGCGCCGTCCGGTGCACCGAGACCGTCGCCACGCTGTGCCCGGCCGCTCGCAGGCCCAGCACCTCGCGAAGCACGAACGTGTGCGAGACCGCCGGGTAGTGGCTGGTCACGTAGCAATGGGCGGTACCCGTTGCGGCAGGGGCCGGCAGGGGCACGCCATACGAGCCTGCTCGTGCCCACCGCCGGGTGCCCCCTTTACGCCGGCCGGTGCTGCCAGGCTCCGCCGGAGCGCCGTCCTCTTGGCGGCGGGCGCTGTCGTCGCGCTCCCAACCACCGGAATTCGCCCGCCTGGCGATCGCCTTGGCGACCAGGTTCACCCCGACGTAGACACCCACAGCCGGCACGCTGGAAGGCCGGCGGGCCTTGGACAGCGCCGTACGGGCCCCCGAGGTGGGAGCCTGCGCCACCGCCAGCCCCGAGGCCGCCAGCTCCCGGTTGCCCCGGTAAGCGCGAACGCGCATCGAAAGCATGCCACTCAGCGTGCGCGGTGTGTGCACGTAGAACTCTGCTCCGTCAACGGCTCTTCGCTCCCCCTCGCCGAACAATTGGTGCACGAACTGGTCGTCCGCTGTCAGCTCGGGGAACTCCTCGAAACGCTCGCGCCCGCGCCGCGACAGGGCGTAGACGCCGCTGCCCACCATGTCCTGGCGGTGGTACGGGATGTCCTTCCAGACGTCGTAGAAGGCGCGCACCGCCCACGGCCGCCCTTCCAGCACGAACACCGGCCTCGGCGCCGCGCACAGGACAGCAACCGGCCCGCCACCATGGCCGGGGCCAGTTGCGGCGCTCCCCGCCGCCTCGCCATCGCCCAACACCCCCGTCACCCGACGGACCGAGGCGATAGGCAGCTCAGATCGGAA
>JAKACE010000202.1 GCA_021821705.1 Actinomycetes bacterium
GGCTGGACGCCGGCTCCCTTCAGGCCATCTTCGTGGACGCCGAGACGAGCGAGCTGCACCCGACCTTGACCGAGGGCCAGCGCGAGCACGATGTCGACCTGGCTTTCGAGAGGGTCGGCGGGGAGCTGATGGACCTGTTGGCGGCCGGCCAGTTGCCCTCCGACGCCGAGCCCGTGAGCCTGGCCCAGGAGATCCCCGAGCGCTACCACAGGCTGTGGGCCGCCCTGTCCGAGGATGTCGTCGTGCACCCCGAGGACCAGCGTTACCGGATCTCCGAGCGCCTGCGCCGGCTCAACGAGCTGGGCTTCGATGCCGACGAGGTGGAGCTGATCAGTGCCGACGGCGGCTACCGTATGCGGATCCGGACCCGTGTAGCCGAACCGGGCCAGCACCGGATGCGCCTTCAGGCCCTCACCGGTATAGACGCCCAGGAAAACCAGGCCAGGCGCCTGCTCAACGATATCGCCAGCTACCGCAGCCATCTCGAACGCAAAGAGGGCGGCCGCCTGCCCATGACGGCGGTGGCGGCCCGCTGGATGACCGATGTCTACGACAAGGTGGCACGGCTCATGCCGGCCGAGCTCTCAGCTCGCCTGCACCCGGCCGAGGTGTTCCACGAGGTGCTGGAGCACCGGTGGTTCCTCTCCGAAGAGGCGGGCCGGGACGTGGGGACCACGGCCGCCGCCCGTTCCTACTTCGAGACGGTCCTGCCCACCGTGCCCGAACAGATGGTTGCCGGTCCGGAGCGCTGAGCTGAACGTCGAGGGTGCCGAAGAGGGCCAAGGCGCCGGCCCGTGGGCCTAGGAAGCGCAGCGACGTACGAACAGCAGGCAGCAGTCGTCAACCGGGTTGCTGCAGTGGGCCAGCATGACCCGGTCGGCCAGCAGCTGAGCTTCTTCCTGCGCCCGCCCCGACAGGGTGGCGGCCAGGGCGGCGATACCCTCGTCCAGCGAGTTGTCACGGCGCTCGACGACGCCGTCGCTGTACAGGAGCAGGGTCTCGTCCTCCCCGAGCACGAGCTGCCTGTCGACGGGTGGAGCCCCCGGCGCCCCGAGCGGCGGGCCGGGTTCGTCGCCGAGCACGGCCACGGAACCGTCGGCTCGCAGGTGCAGGGGGGGCATGTGCCCGGCACTGGCCCATGCCAGCCGGCCGGTCGAAGGTTCCAGCAGGCCGTAGAGGGCGGTGGCGAAGTGCGCATCGACCCCGCTCAGGTTGGCGCCCAGGTCCGCAAGCAGCGCGCCCGGTTTGGTGTCGACCGACGCCAGCGCCCTCGCCCCATGGCGCAGCTCGGACATGAGCGAGACCGCAGGTATGCCGTGGCCTGCGGCGTCGCCGACGCCGATGAGCACCCTGCCGTCCGGCATGGGGTGGACCTCCCACCAGTCGCCCGCCACGTCCCCGCCCGCCGGCACGTAGCGGGCGGCGAACTCGAAACCCGCCACGGGCGGGGGCATCTCCGGCAGCAGGGCGGCCACCAGGGCCTGCACCAGCTGGCGTTGGGCGCTCCAGTGGCGGGCGCTGTCGAACGCGATGGCGGCCCGGGTCGCCAGCCCGCTCAGGGCCTCCACGACCTGAGCGTTGACTCGCCGGCCCGAGCCGAGAAAGGCTGCAGCGATCACGCCGATGCGCTCGCCTCGCAGCTCTATGGGCACGCAGAGGCCGGTCTCCTCGTCGCGGTCGCCACCCAAGTGAGGGAAGTCGAGGCCCGGGTAGAGCCCCTCGAGCAGCCAGCCGACCTCGCTGACCGTCTGGGGTGACCCGGTCCGGTAGGCACGCGCCTGAGGAGTGTCGACCCCGAGGTCGAGAGGGACGGCCCGGTAGCGCTCGGCCACCTCAGGGTGACCATGTACGGCCATCGAGACCCGGCGCAGGACGTCGCCGTCAGCCAGGTAGACGGTGCACCAATCAGCCAGGCGGGGGACGGCCAGCCTGACGATGCGGTCGAGGACCTCGGCCGGCTCGCGGGCGGTGACCATGACCTGGGTGGCGTCGGCCAGCAGGCGTAGGGTCTCGCGCTTTTCGGCTTCGGCGGCCGCCAGCTTGGCGCGCCTGATGGCCTGTCCCAGAGCGTCCGCCAGGGACTGCACGAGGCTTATCTCGGACTCGCTGGTGAGCTCGCCACTGACGAAGGTGAGCGAGATCATGCCGAGAGCGGTGTCGTCCGAGACCACGGGGACCACGTGGGCGCTGCGTCCGGGCCGGTAGAACCCCTTGAAGCGCGGGTCGTTGTCGAAGGCGTCGACGAGCGACGCCACGAACACCCGACGGCGCTCACGTACGGCGCGCGCCGCCGGCAGGTCGGCGTCGATCGGGTACTCGGGGTAGGCCTCGGCTCTCGCCTCTCCGCGGGCGCGCGAGGCGACGAGACGCAGGGTGGCCTTTTCCGTGACGAGCCTGACCCTGGAGCTCTCTACCCCCGGGAGGCCGACGGCGTTCTCGGCCACTATCTCGCCCATCTCCTCCACGGAGCGGGCCTCGGCGAGGGCAGCGGTCACCTTCTGCAGCACCGACAGGCGGTCGGAGTCCTCAGCTCGCAGGCTGAGCTCCTCCAACTCGTCCGCCAGGAAGGCGTCCAGCGGACGGGCCCCTGGCGGGGGTAGGCCGTCCGCCAGCGCCCGGACCTGGCCGACCAGTGAGCGCACGTACCACTCCCGGAAGATCCGATGGGCCCGGGGCGGGGCCAGGGTGAGGAGCCGGGCGGAACGGGCGTAGCGGTCGGCCTGCTCCAGGGCGGCCAGGTAGTGCTCCCCGGCCTCGGCTGCGCCGGGGTCGACGTGCAGCACTATCCGGGTGAGCTTGTCGCCGCCGGCGTCTGCCGCCGCCGCCAGGCGCTTGAGCTGGGCACGGACGTCTGCGAACTCCACCTCGACCGTACGGGCGAGCTGGGCCATCTCGGCGGACAGAGGCACGTGCGAGGTGGCCTCACCCCGTTCGAGCAGCGCCAGCTCCCGGACCACGTTGTCCATGTGGGACTTGGCCGCCAGGAGAAGCTCGGTCGAGACGGGGCCCAGGTCCACCTCGTAGGTGCCAGCGCCCAGCTCCTCGCCGGGCCAGGCGGCCAGGAGGGCGTCGATGTCGCCTCCCACCTCGTGCGGCCCGCCTGCGCCGCTGTCACCGGGGTGGCCGCTCCCGGATGGTGCAGCACGTCCGCACGGCGCAGCGGGCTGGGGATGCAGCTCCGCCCAGACCAGCTTGCCGCCCCCGGGAGAGGCGTCCACGCCCCAGCGCGATGCCACGGCGGCCACCATGCCAAGCCCCCGGCCCGTCATGTTCTGGGTGGCCTGAGCCAGCGGGATGGGGGCATTGCGACCGGCGTCGTGCACCTCCACCCGTACCCGGTCGCGGCTCGCCCAAAGGCGCAGCAGTACCGGGGGGGCGCCGTGCAGGGTGGCATTGGTGACGAGCTCGCTCACCACCAGCTCGACATCTCCTGCCAGGTCGTCCGAGCAGTCGGCGGCGACCTGGCGCGCGAAAGCACGTGCCCGTGGCACGGCGTCGGCTTCCCGTCCGAGGACCAGTTCCGGGGTCACAACCACTCTCGCCAGCAGCGTAGCCGTCGCAGTGGAAGCCGACCAGGGACCCGGGACGACCCGACGATGGGCCAGGACGGGCGACAGGCAGACAGGGACGGGCGACAGGCAGACAGGGACGGGCGACAGGCAGACAGGGACGGGCGACAGGCAGACAGGGACGGGCGACAGGCAGACAGGGACGGGCGACAGGCAGACAGGGACGGGCGGTACGGGGCGGCCGCGACGAGACGGCCACTCCTCATGCGCCTACCCGAGGGCGACCTCCAGCCGGAAGAGGCCGCCCGCAGCGACGTGACAGGTACGGCCCGGGACACCGGGCCGCTGTTGGGTGCTGGCTAGCTGCGGACGAGGTCGGCGACGCGCTGGCGGCTCAGGCCGAACATGCGGCCGATGCGCTCCATCGACATGCCCTCGCGGTAGAGCAACTGGGCCTCGACGCGCTGGAAGCGCGAGAAGGCGGTCACGAGGTTGGCGTTGGACTCGCGCAGTACCTGGACGATGAGCGGCTGCTCCTCGGTGGCGACGATGTCGACAAGGGGCTTGCCGGCAGCGAGCTGGCGCTTGAGCTTGGTGGCGCGCCGGGCGATGGCCTTGCGGGCGGCCATGAGGCCGTCCAAGGCTTCGAGCAGCTCGTCGACCGAGCGTTCCATGACGACGTTGGGATCTCCGGCTTTCGGCATGGCCGGATCCTATCATGCCCCGGAGCTCATGCAAGGGGTCTTGCGGTAACCGGGGCGGCTGTTCCGAAAGGGGCGACGCTCCGGCAGCCGTCCGGTGCCGGCGCGGTAGGCGAGCCTCAATGCGGATGCCCTCCCTGCTGGGCGTGGCTGCTCAGGTCGGACCAGTGGCCGATGCACGGGCCGCCCCACCCATTTACCCAACCCCCCTGGGCATCAAGGTGCCAGGTGGTGCCGGTGCCGGGGGAGCTGGGTAGGCTGAGTGGCTCGCCGGCGCGAGCGGCCAAGCAAGCACGGAGCGGCAAGCCGGGCAAGCAGTCCCGCCGGCGCCGGGCCGCCCGTCCAACAGAACGTCCAACAGAAAGAGCGTCGTGGACCCCCGTACCAGCCCCAACCCGCCCATCTCCCCGGCGTCGCCCAGCGCTCGCAGGTGGCATGTCAGCCCGAAAGTGGCGGTCAGCGCGGTGTTCGTAGCCGCCATGTTCATGTCGATCATGGACGCCACCATCGTCAACGTGGCCCTGCCGACCATCGGGCGCGACTTCCGTGTCAGCCCGACCGACGTTGGTTCCATCTCCATCGGGTTCCTCGTCAGCCTGGCCGTGTTCATACCCGCC
>JAKACE010000203.1 GCA_021821705.1 Actinomycetes bacterium
GCGCCGCCGCAGGACGGTGACGACCCTGCCGTAGACCACGACCTCGGACGGAGAGAAGACCATAGGCTCCAGGCGGGAGTTGGCCGGCAGCAGCACCACCGAACCGTCACGTCGCGAATAGGTCTTGACGGTGGCCTCGCCACCGGGGATGCCGGCGGCCACGATGTCGCCTGGCTGAGCGTCGGGCTGCTGGCGCACCACCACATAGTCGCCGTCGAGGATGCCCGCCTCGATCATCGAGTCCCCTCTCACCCGCAACATGAAGAGGTTGCCGCCACCCGTGAAGTCCTCGGGCAGGGGGAGCAGCTCCTCCACGTTCTCCGAGGCGAGGACGTCGGTGCCGGCGGCGATATCGCCGACCAGGGGGACGTGGGCCGCCGGCCTCCGCTCGATGGCGGCGCCCGAGGTGGCGTCGTAGCGCACCTCGAGGGCACGGGGCTTGGTGGGGTCGCGGCGCAGGTAGCCCTGGCGCTCCAGCGTCTTGAGGTGGGCCTGCACGGTGGACGTCGATGCCAGGCCCACGGCCAGGCCGATCTCCCGGACGGAGGGCGGGTACCCGCGGTCGCGGACCTCCGTGGCGATGAAGTCCAGGATCTCACGCCGCTTGCCCGTCAGTAGGTCGGTCAACCTGCCTCCTCTCGATCGGGCCCGGCCCACTGCCGCGGCCACTCCCAAGGGAAGTGTAAGTGGCTGGGCACCCCTGGGTCAAACATATGTTCTATAGCGTCGCATCCCCTGTGTACATTGGCCTTGACGACGAACAGGTGTTCGTGGGATCGTGTGGGGGCGAACAGATGTTCGCCTCCGAGCTGACGAGGAGACTCGAATGGCCGCAGTGTCGTGGTCCGGTGAGGACGAGTGGGACGCTTGGGAGGACTGGGATCGTTCAGGGGAGGGGGATGGCTTCGAGGAGCCGGTCGCCCCTGTGGTCGTACTGGCCAGGGCGCGGCCCTCAGGCGGCAGCAGTCCCAGGCCCGTTGTGCTCGAGGACCTTCGGGCGGCCCGTCGCCGGACGTTCAGGAGGCGCCGCCTGCTGGCGCTGATGCTGGTGGCGGTCGTGGGGGCGGTTGTCTGGAGCGCTTTCGACAGGCTCCTCGTCGCTGCTGGCGGCGCACCTGTCGGTGCGTCGGCCTGCACGGCGGGGCCATCGCGGGTGCAGGAGGTGTCGCTGGCATCAGCCGGCGCGGCCGTGCACCCCAGCTCCCGTTTGGTGGCGTCCGGAGCATCGTACTGTGACCAGGTCTACGTGACCCGGCCTGGGGACACTATCTGGGGTATAGCTGTCAGGTACTCGGGGACGGGGGATCCGAGGCCGCTGATGGACAGTCTTGAAGCTCAGATCTCCGGCCGCGTCCTCCAGCCGGGGCAACGTTTGGCCGTCCCCTGAAGAGCACCTTGTCCTGACCGGGCTGGCGGGCGGGTGCACTGTGCCTGCTGGGTGCCCGTCGCGCAGTATGGTCGGCACTGGTGCGCTGCCCGAGATGTTCGTCGATGGACGACCGCGTGATCGATTCACGCATGGCTGAGGAGGGCGCCGCCATCCGTCGTCGCAGGGAGTGCCTGGTGTGCTCTAGGCGGTTCACTACCTACGAGCGCCTCGAGGAGGTGCCCTTCGTGGTCGTGAAGCGCTCGGGACTACGAGAGCCCTTCGACCGGGGCAAGGTCGTGGCAGGCATGCGGGCCGCAGCCAAGAACAGGCCGCTGGCCCCCGACGACTTGGACCAGATCGCGGCCGAGGTCGAAGAATCCCTGCGCCTCGATGGGACCGAGGTGACGAGCGAGCAGGTTGGCTTGGCCGTGCTCGACTCCCTGCGCAGCCGTGATGACGTGGCCTACCTGCGGTTCGCAAGTGTCTACAAGGGTTTCAGTGACGCCGGGGACTTTCAGCGGGAAGCGGGCCTGCTGATCAAGGTCACGTCCCCGAAAACGTCGCCGCCGGGCCCGGCCGCCTGAGCTGCGTGGCGGCCGGCGCAGGCACCCCTCTGGCCGCGATGCCCTGGTCGTGCGCGGGCGGCGTTCACCCCCCTGTGAGGAGCTCCGTCAGCGGGGCCAACAGTTGTGGAGTGGTGGCCAGGACGACCTCGCCTTTGAGCTTGGTCACCGTTCCACCGGCCTCCTGGCACACGAGGCGCCCGGCCGCCCAGTCCCATTCGTTGAGGTGCGACTCGTAGTAGGCGTCGAAGCGCCCACCTGCGACCCAGCACAGGTCGAGGGCCGCCGAGCCGACGCGGCGGATGTCGCGTACGGCTGGTAGCAGCTTGGGCAGGATGGCAGCCTGGCTTGCCCGGCGCTCCTTTTGGTACCCGAAGCCCGTGGCCACGAGTGCCGTCGATAGCTCGGCCCTACCGGCTGCAACCCGGCACGGCTCGCCGTTGCACGTCGCCCCCCGGCTCTCCACGGCGGACCAGATCTCGCCCCTGCTCGGGTCGACCACCACCCCGGCGACGGTGCGCCCGCCGACGGTGGCTGCCAGCGAAACCGCCCAGGCCGGGATCCGGTACAGGAAGTTGGTGGTCCCGTCGAGCGGGTCGGCCACCCAGGTCACCCCGGAGGTGCCCTCGTACGCTGTGCCCTCCTCGCCCAGTACGGAGTCCTGAGGACGCAGGCGGCGCAACTGCTCGGTGATGTAGGCCTCAGAGGCCCGGTCTGCTTCGGAGACCATGTCCGTGGGCGAGGACTTGGTGGCGACCTGCTCCAGCGGCTTGGAAGCGTAACCGGCCAAGACCTGAGCAGCGCCGCCGGCCACCCGGAGGGCGACCTGCCCCAGTTCGTCGAGCAGGTCCGGGGGCACGGCAGGCAGCGTCGTCATAGGACTCTTCTAGTCTCAGCCGTCGGGCTGCGGCCACTCGGCCGGCGTGAGCGGTCGGTCCTCGCCGGTAGCCTTGGCCGGGTGAGCCCCATCGTGCCGGCGGCGCCGGGAGATGGCCTAGGCCGGGCCCGGCACGAGACGCGCCTGCCCGGACGGGGCCAGGGGCCGACAGGGCAGGGCCCCACTGGTGGGAGGGCAACGGAGCCGGGCGCATTGCAGGGTGTGCCATCGATCGCTGCGCCGGCGCCTCGCTGGGTGCTGCACGTTGACATGGACGCCTTCTACGCTTCGGTCGAGGTGAGGGAGGAGCCGTCTTTGCGTGGCAAGCCGGTCGTGGTCGGAGGCAGCGGGCCGCGCAGCGTCGTCGCCTCGGCAAGTTATGAGGCGCGCCGCTTCGGGGTCCGCTCCGCCATGCCCTCTGTACAGGCCCGGCGGTTGTGCCCGGGGATCGTCTTCCTTCCCCCCAACTTCGCCTTGTACAACAGTTACAGCCACCGCCTGCACGAGGTATTGCAGGGTTTTACTCCGCTCGTCGAAGGCATAGGCCTTGACGAGGCCTTTCTCGACGTGACGGGCAGCTGCTCGCTGTTCGGGCCGCCCGAGGTGATAGCGCGGTCCATACGCGACCGTGTGGGCCGGGACCTCGGGCTCCCGTGCGCGGTGGGAGGCGGTCCCAACAAGCTGGTCTCCAAGCTCGCGTCCAAAGCGGCCAAGCCACGCTGGGGGGAAACCGGTGACCTGGCAGGAGAGGGGATCGTCGTGGTCGAACCCCGCGACGTGGTGTCGTTCCTGTGGCCCATGCCGGTGCGGGCCATCTGGGGGGTCGGCCAGGCCGGTGCGCAACGCCTCGAGAGCCTGGGCGTCAACACCGTGCGCCAACTGGCGGCGGTGCCCGTTGAGGTGCTGATGGGGGCGCTGGGCCGTGCCGGCGGCCGGCAGCTGCACGAGCTGGCATGGGGCCGCGACGACCGGCCGGTGGTCCCCGAGCGGGCGCCGAAGTCGATCGGCCACGAGGAGACCTACCCTCGAGACGTGGAGGACCGCGCCGAATTGGAGCGCCGCCTCGTGGCGATGGCCGACTCCGTCGCCGGCCGCCTGCGTGAGCACGGCATGGTGGCGCGAACTGTGACGCTCAAGTTGCGCTACGGGGACTTCTCGACGTTGACGCGCAGTCACACCTTCCCTGCGCCGCAGTCGACCGGGCCGGCTCTGTGGCGCTCGGCTCGAGCCCTGCTGGCAGGACTGCCCTTACGCGGTGGTGCTCGCCTGCTCGGCGTCTCGGCTTCGGGGTTGGTGCCGGTGTCGGCTTCGCCGGGAGAGCAACTGGCGCTCGACTTGGCTGCGGCGGGCGAGCCAGGCGGTGCGGTCGCGGGCCGGCGCCGGGCGCAGACGGCTGGGCCCTCGCCGGCGTCCACCGACGCCCGGAGGCCCGGGACGGTGGCGCCGCCGCTGCCGGGGGCCCAGCGGGTGGGCGCCTGGGATGAGGCCAGCCGGGCCATGGACGACGTCAGGGCGCGCTTCGGCAACGCGGCCGTACAGCCGGCTGGCGTCATCGAGCCCCGGTCGCCCAGGGCTAGGCCCGGAGCCTCCCGGCCCTACCAGGGCGGGGGGCCGCCGTGACCCCGGCCGCCAACGGTGGCGGGGCCCGGTACCGGCGGCCCGGGGGCCAATGGCCTGGTGTCGGCGGCGGCGATCACGGGGCATATAGGGTCGGCAGTCGTGAGGCGTGAGATGGCGCTGGTGAGCAGGGCACCGAGCCCCCCGTTGCACCGACGTCCTATGGCCGGGGCCCGCGGCGCCAGGCCCATCGGCTGTGCTGCCCTTGCGCTCGCTTTGGCGGCGGGCCCGGCCCTGCCAGCGCCGGCTGCCGGAGCCGGAACGGTTTGGCCACGGGCCTGGTCAGCGCCGGCTGGCCGCGGGCCGGACTGGACGGGGCGAGCTGCGACGCTCTACACGAGCGGCACGGCAACATCCGCTCCGGTCAGCTTCAATCCCCTGAGCCCCAAGGCGTACACGGG
>JAKACE010000204.1 GCA_021821705.1 Actinomycetes bacterium
GTCTTGCCCACGCCGCCCGGACCGCAGACGACGAGGATCTCCCTGGATGCCACCAGCGCCTCGAGCGGTGGCCCGCCCCCAACCGTGGCGCTCAACTCTCGAGCTCCGCTGCCAGGGCGGCCGCCACGTGGCGCGTCGAACGCATCCCGTGGGAGCGCAGGAACAGATAGGGGACGTAGAGCATCGGGACGGCGGCACCCCCGGGCCCGACGATTGCGTCCCGCAGACGCTCCAGGTGCTCGGCCCGCGAGCGCCGCGTGCGCACCATCAGCCTGGCCGCGTCCAGCAGGGGGGCCGCGTCGCCACCCATGGCCCGGCTGAGGGACTCCGTCGCCTCGTCGCGGCTCAGCGCCTCGAAGGCCTGCTCCTCCCGGGTGCCGAACAACTCGGGCAGGACCCGGTTGACAACCACCCCCGCCAGGTCGACCGTGGTCTCGGACCGCAACCGGCCCACCAGTTCTATGGTCTCGGTCACCGGCATCTCCTCCGGCGTGGACACGATCAGCGCGCCGGTCCGGGCCGGGTCCGACAGGATGTCCAGCATCCAACCGGTCTGCTGGCGTACCAGGCCCACCTGGACCAGGCTGTTGATGGCTTGCGGGGCGGCAAGCTGTCCCACGATGTGCCCGCTGGCGACGGCGTCCACCACCACCAGGTCGTAGTGGCGCTCGCGGACCTCCCAACAGAGCTTGCCGACCGTGACGATCTCACGGACCCCGGGGGCGGCCGAAGCCACGAAGTCGAACATCCTGGCCACGACGCCGATACCCGCGGCCCTCGGCAACCTCAGCTGCAGGGAGAGGTACTGGCGCAGCGAGGCCTCGGAGTCCATGGACATCGCCCACAGGTTGGGGGCGACCTGGCTCTCCTCGAAGCGTGTCGGGGGAGCTTCGAAGCTCGATGCCAGGTCACCCTTGGCATCGACCTCGCAGACCAGCGTGCGCTTGCCACGCGAGGCCGCGAGCATGGCCAGGCCGGCGCTGATCGTCGTCTTGCCTACGCCACCCTTGCCGGTGACGAAGAGCAGCCGGCGGTCCAAGAGGTCGCCCACGGCGTCGGCCCGGCCCTGCCGGTCAGACGGCCGCGCCGAAACCGACCCGGCGGGTCTCCGCCCCGGTGTCGAGCTCGATGTAGGCCAGCTTGGCCGCTGGCACACCAACGCGACGCCCCCGCTTGTCCGTCAGCCAGAGCATGCCCGTGCCCTTGGCCACCGCAGCCTCCACCTGCTCCGAGAGCTTGTCGGCGCCGGTACCGTCGGCCAGCTCTACTTCGATCTCCCGGGGGGCCTGCGAAATCCCGATGCGGACGTCCACTCGCTCTTCTCCCTGATCGTGGCCTGGTGCGGCCATGTTACGGTCACTGCCGTTCACTACCGTAGACGGGATGCAGGTTGGGCTGGGAGGTCACCTCCCGGGCGGCACGGCGGGGGCGCAAGGAGCGGACCGGGCCGGCTCACCCGCTCGGTTGACGGCACGCGCTCATCGCTGGGCGGGGACGATGGACGGCCACGATGCGACAGTGGAAGGAGTTCGCCAGGCGCACCCGGGGCAAGGCCTTTCGATCGGGGCCGTGGAGGTCTACGACCGCCCGGCTCGCGAGGAGGCGGAGGACGCCTGGATGGCACCCGGGGCCACCAGGGCCTCCGGCGCCGGACGCCGCCAGCGGCCAGAGGAGCCTGACCCGTGGCGCACCTGCTTCGAGCGTGACCGGGACCGCATCCTCCACAAGTCCACGGCGTTCCGACGCCTGGCGGGCAAGACGCAGGTCTTCATCTTCCCCGACGACCACCAGCGCACCCGGCTGACCCATGCACTGGAGGTCGCCCAGGTCGCCCGGGCCATCTCCCAGGCTTTGCGGCTCAACGTCGCACTGGCTGAGGCCGTAGCGCTCGGCCACGACTGCGGCCATGGCCCGTTCGGCCATGCCAGCGAGGACGCCCTCGACCCCCTCGTGCCCGGAGGCTTCGACCATGCCCCCTGGGGCGCCGACATCACCCTGGCGGAGCTCAACCTGACGGCCGAGGTCAGTGACGGGATACGCAACCACAGCTGGTCGCGGCCCACCCCGGCGACGCCCGAGGGTGAGGTGACGGCCCTGGCCGACAGACTGGCCTACGCCACCCACGACGCCGAGGACGCCGCCCGTGCCGGCATCGTCGACCTGGCGGATCTGCCCGGGGTGGTCACCGAGCGCCTTGGACAGGTCCGGTCGCGCCAGCTCGGCACCCTCATATCGGATGTCATCGCCACCAGCCAGCGGACCGGCACCATCGGGATGAGCACGGACGCCGCCGAGGCGCTTTCCGCCCTGCGCAACTGGAACTACGAGCGCATCTACCTGCGCCCGGACTCGGTCGCCCAGTCACGGACGGTGCACCGCATGTTGCGCGCCCTGGTCGAGCACTACCTGGCCCAGCCTGACCACCTTCCCGAGCGGGTGAGGACCGAGGCCGGCTCCGGCACGGTCAGGGCGGTCGTGACCTACGTCGCCGGCATGACGGACCGCTTCGCCTGCACCCAGGCCGAGAGGCTGATGGACTGGCCCCGCAGCGATATGCCCAAGGGCTTCGACCTCCCGCCGGCTCGGCAATAGCATGCGCCGGCTCGGCCTGCGCCCCGATGGCCGCGGCGGGCGGCCGCGGCACAATGCTCGTGGGCGCGGCGACGGACCTAGGCCAGTTGAACCTCGACGCCCGCCCGTTTGAATTCCTCGACCTGCCCTGGATCTGCACCCGTGTCAGTGATCAGCACGTCGACACAGTCAAGGCCACAAATCCGGGCGAAAGCGACACGGCCCAGCTTGGTGCTGTCGACGAGCAGGAAACGCCGCTGAGACCGCGCCGCCAGGGCGAAATTGCAGCGGGCTTCGATGTCGTCGTGGGTGCTCGCCCCCGCCTTGACGTCGACGCCGTCCGCCCCGATCAGGGCGATGTCGATGTTGTAGTGCTCCAGCATCTGCTCGGCTATCGGCCCGACAAGCTCGAAGGACGCCGACCGGGCCACACCACCGGTGACCACCAGGCGCAGGTCCGGTCTCACGGCCAGCTCGGCGGCGATGTTGAGGGCGTTGGTCACGATGGTGAGGTCGGAGCCAGTGAGCGAGCGCGCCGCCTCGGTCGTCGTCGTACCCCCTGTTACGCCCACGACCGAGCCGGACGGCACCAACTTCGCCGCTGCCGCGCCTATGCGGCGCTTTTCCTCCGAGCGTGTCGTCCGGTAGCGGATCGGCAACTCGTAGCTGAGGCCGTGAGCCACCGCACCGCCGTGTGTCCTGGCCAACAGACGGTGGTCTTCGAGCTCCTGCAGGTCCCGCCGCACCGTCGCCGACGACACCTCCAGCAGTTGCGCCAGGCCCTCGACGGTGGTGGAGCCGTCGCGGCCCAGCTCCTCCAGGATGCGGTTGAACCGGTCAACTTTGTTCACTGGGCCATTCACGTTACAACCCGCCCTTGCCCACACCGGGTTTCGCCGGCCCCAGGCGCTCGCTCCTGCCCTGCCGGCTCATCGCAGGCAAGCGGCCAGGTCGCCGGCGGCCTCGTCCCGGTAGACGACCTGTCCGGCGACCACGGTGGCTACGACGACCGGCGGCGCACTCGGAGACGGCCAACTGACCACGGCCACGTCGGCGCTGGCACCGGGTTCGAGGGACCCCCGCCCGCCCGGGCCGTCCAACCCTGTCAGCCGGGCCGGGTTGGTGGTCGCCAGCCTGAGCGAGGTAGCCATGTCCAGTCCCACCAGGCGTACGGCGTTGGCCACCCCCGCCAAAAGGTCCGACGTCGAACCGGCGAGGTAGCCCGTGCCCAGCACCTCGAGCCTGCCGTCCTGGCTCAGTCGGACCGCCCCGCCCACCGCAGCGCTGTAGATCCCCGGGGTGGCGCCCGCCAGAGAGACGGCGTCGCTTACCAGCACCGACCGCTCCACCCCCTTGGCCCTGACCATGCTCCTCATGACCGGTGGCGGCAGGTGGTGCCCATCGAAAATGAAACTGGCCCAGAGGCGGTCCTCGCCCAGTTGTTCCCAAACGTAGTTGTCGAGGCGCGCCAACATGGCGTGCGAACCGTTACCCAGGTGGGTCGACAGCGTGGCCCCGGCCTCTACAGCGGCCCCTATCTGGTCGGGCCGGGCGGAAGTGTGCCCGATGGCGACGGTCACTCCGAGCCGGGCCAGTTGCCCGATGTAAGCGAGCGCCCCGCTGAGCTCGGGGGCGAGGGTCACCACGCCGACGATGTGCCCGCACGCTTCCTGCCAGCCGTCGAACTCCGCCCACGAGGGTGGCCGGATGTACTGGGCTGCATGGGCGCCGCGAGGGCCCTCCTCCGAGGAGATGCACGGCCCTTCGACGTGCACCCTGGGGACAGAGTGGGCTATGAGGGGGGAGAGCGCCCGGGCTCGGGCCACCGCCATCAGGCAGCGTTCCATGGCCTGCTGCGAACCTGTCACGACCGTCGGGAAAACCGTGGTAGTACCTCTGGCCCACAGGGCTTCGACCATCGACGCGATGGTCGAAGCCTGCACGTCGGCACCGTTGACATCCGCACCGGCGTAACCGTTGACCTGGATGTCCACCAGCCCCGGCAACAACCACAGGGGCGGGGCGTCGTCGACCTCGTCGAGCGCGGTTATGGCCCCGGCCCTCGTCTCCAATCGGACGGGGCGACCGGTGAGGGCCGACCGGCCGTAGAGGCTCAGCACAGCGCGCCCGGGCCCGGCGGCGGCGTGGCTACTTCACGCTCCCCGCCGTCAGGCCGCCTACGAGATAGCGCTCGATGGCCGCGAACAGCACGACCACGGGCACGATCCCGATGAGGGAGGCGACGAAGAGG
>JAKACE010000205.1 GCA_021821705.1 Actinomycetes bacterium
CCCGCGCCGTGGGCCCGCTCGGGCGAGTACGGCCTCCACCACCCGGCGGCCACGATGTAGCCGTGCCTCAGCACCATGAGGCTGTGGGGATCTGCGCCTCGGCGCCGCTCCAGGGCGCTGACCAGGTTGTCGATCGCACCGGCGGCAACGCCCTGCGCTGCCGGGGTGCTCGTTGGCACGAACGACTTCACGAAGCGCGCGCCCCGCTCCCCTGGCGCTCGGGGACATTGGCGCTCCCGTACAGCCAGCAACGAGCCTGGTGGCCGGTGCTCACCTCGAGCTCGGGCGGCTCCCGGTGGCACTGTTCGGTGGCGAAGGGGCAACGGGCGATGAAGCGGCAGGCGTTGCCCGTCGCCGCCTCGCGAGCTTCCCCGGCCCGGCGCGTGCGTTCCTCGTCCGTCACCGTCCCTCCGCCGGCGGAAGTCCCCTCCCCATTGCTGCCCGCCGCGGCCAGCACGGCCCGCTCGGGATGGGGGGCCGCCGAGGCCAGCAGGCGGGTGTAGGGGTGGGCCGGGTGCAGGATCACGTCGTCACTTGCCCCCCGTTCGACGATCTGACCCCTGTACATGACCATGATCTCGCTGGAGAAGTGCCTGGCCGTCGCCAGGTCGTGGGTGACGTACAACAGGGCCAGGTTTCGTTGGCTCTTCAAGTCGTCGAGCAGGTTGAGGATCTCCAAGCGGATAGAGACATCGAGCATGGAAACGGGCTCGTCCGCCAGGAGGAAATCCGGGTTGGGGGCCAGGGCGCGGGCGATGGCCACTCTCTGGCGCTGGCCACCCGACAGTTCATGAGGGAAGCGCTTCATCATCTCGGCCGGCGGCACCAGGTTGACGGAGGCCAGGAGGGCCTCGATGTCCTGGTCGACCCTGGCTCGGGTATGGCCGTGCACCAGCAGCGGCCGCCGCAGGTGGTGCGCCACGGAGTACGCCGGGTTGAGAGAGGCGAACGGGTCCTGGAACACCAGCTGCACCCGCCGCCGGTACGATTTGAGAGCGCGGCCCTTCTGAGGGACGAGCTCGTTGTCGAGGCGGACCGTCCCAGCCGTCGTCTCCTGCAGGCGGCCGAGAGCGCGCACGATCGTGGACTTGCCGCTGCCGCTCTCGCCCACCAGGGCCAGGGTCTGCCCCGCCCGCAGGACGAACGAGACGTGGTCAACGGCACGCAGGGGCGCTCCTCGCCGTTGGGCGAACTCGACCACCATGTCCGCCACTTCGAGCTGGCTCACGGACCACCTCCCTGCGCCCCCGCGGCCGGCGCAGCCACAGGGCCCGTGACAGCACCACGCAGGTGGCAGGCTGCCTCCCATTCCGCCCGGGTGCCCGGACGCCCGTCCGGCCCCGGACCGACCGCCGTGCCCGCCGCCGTGCCCGCCCCAGTCCCAATTGGCGCCCGGTCCGCCAGCTCTGGCGCCATGGCGGCCTCTTGCGCACCTGCGGCCACCGGTGGCGCCAGCACCGGCCGCTCCTGCAGGCACAGGTCGAAGGCGTGCGGGCAGCGGGGCGCAAACGCGCAACCCTTTACCGGCTTGCGCAGGTCCGGGGGCGACCCGGGTATGCCGGCCAGCTCCTTGCGGTCACCAAAGAGCGTCGGTGTGGAGCGCAGCAGGCCCCGCGTATAGGGGTGTGCCGCACCGCCGGCGATACGAGCCGCCGGTCCCAGTTCGGCTACTTCGCCGCCGTACATAACCACCAGCCGGTCGCAGATCTCGAGCAGCAACGACAGGTCGTGGGTGATGAATATGACGCTGAACCCGAGCTCAGCCTGCAGGCGGCGCACCTCGTTCAGGATCTCGCGCTGCACCACGACGTCGAGAGCCGTCGTGGGCTCGTCCAGCACCACCACCTCGGGCCGCAGTGCCAGGGCCATGGCTATGCCGACGCGCTGGCGCATCCCACCCGACAGCTCGTGGGGAAAGCTGGCTATACGGGCCGGGTCGATACCCACCATCTCGAGCAGGCGGCGGCCCCGGGCCTCGACCTCGTCGGAACTTATACCGTCGATGTGGGCACGTAGGACGTCGCCGAACTGGCGGCGCAGGCTGGTGACGGGGTTCAGGGCGTTCATGGCGCTCTGGAAGACCATGGACACCTTTTCCCACCTCCAGCGGCGCAGTTGCTCCGGCGTCATGCGCATGATGTCGACGAACTCGCCCCTCGGCGTGTCCCAGTAGCGGACCGTCCCACCCACCAGGCGCGCCGGTGGCCTCAGCAGGCGGGTGACGGCGTAGGCCAGGGTCGACTTGCCGCAGCCGCTCTCACCGGCGACACCGAGGATTTCCCCTCGGCGCAGGGTGAAACTGACACCGCGCACGGCGTGAGTGGGAGCGTCACCCATGTAGTCGACACGAACGTCCTCGGCCCAGAGCACGACCTCACCGGCCCGGGACGGGCCGCTCTGATTGCGCTCCTTGCCCACCGGGACCGGCGGCCCGTGCACCACCCTCGCGGGGCTCGTCCTCTCGCCGCCACCGGCCGCCGCGCTCACAGCACGTCCTCGGAGCCCCTGGCCTTGGGCTCGCGCCAGACCCGCAGCCGGGGGTTCAACAGTTCGTCCAAGCCGAAGTTGATGAGGGCGAGGGACGTGCCGACGATGGCGATGCACAGGCCTGGCGGGGCGAACCACCACCATGCCCCGCTGGTCAGCGCCTCGTCGTTCTGCGCCAGGTACAGCATGTTGCCCCAGGTCATCGAGCTGGTGTCGCCGAGCCCGAGGAACGCCAAGCCGGCCTGGGTGAGGATGGCAAAGATCACCGAGAAGATGAAGCCGGAGATGATGATGGCGGACAGGTTGGGCAGCACCTCGACCACGATCACCCGCCAGGTGCTCTCCCCGTACACCCGTGCTGCCAGCACGTAGTCCCGGCTACGCAGGCTCAGCGTCATGCCCCTCAGGACGCGGGCGCTGCCCGCCCAGCTTATGAAGGCGATGACCAGCACGGTGGCCAGGAGGCCGCCCGAGTGCACGTAGGCGGCCACGATGATCACCAGAGGTAGGCCCGGGATCACCAGCACCACGTTGGTGAACAGGTTGAGCACGTCGTCCGTCGCCCCGCCGACCAGGGCGCCGGTCACCCCGATCAAGACCGATAGCACCGTGGCGATCGCCCCGGCAGCGAAGCCGACCTCCAGCGTGCCCCGGGCCGAGTCTATGAGCTGCGCCAGGACGTCCTGCCCGCTCGCAGTCGTGCCAAGCAGGAACCTCCCGGTCGGGGCGTGCAACGGCGAACCCACGAAGGCATTGGGGTTGGTCTCGAACATCGGGCCGAAGATTGCCAACAGCACGAATATGACCAGCACGATCGTTCCGACCAGCATCCGGGGCGACCGGCGGATGTGGTGCAGGCCCCGGCGCGCCCGCAGCGCGCCGGCCCGGGCCGCGCCGGGCAGGCCGCCCCTGACGGGGACAGCCCCTTCACCAACGGGCAGGGGTGAGCTCGGCACGGTGACGCTCATCGCGCCTGCCTCGTACGGGGGTCGACAAAGCCGTAGAGCAGGTCCGCCATCAGGTTGGCCACCAGTACCGACATGGTGATGACCAGGAATATCCCTTGCATCAGCGGGTAGTCCTCGTTCTGCACTGCCTGGAGCAGCTCGTAGCCTATACCGGGGTACGAAAAGACGATCTCGGTCAGGATCGAGCCGGACACAACGAACCCGAGCGATATCGCGAACCCGGTGAAACTGGGCAGTATCGCGTTGCGGGCCGCGTAGCCGATCAACACCCGCCGTGAGCGCAGGCCTTTCGCCTGGGCGGCCACGATGTAGTCGTCCGAGAGCGTCGTGACAGTCTGGTTGCGCATCCCGAGCAGCCAGCCGCCGATCTGGGCCAGCACGATCGTCAGGCCCGGCAGGATCGAGTGCCCGATGGCAGAGCGGATGAACGACCAGCTCCACCCGATATTGAGCGCCGGGTTGAAGCCCCCGTTCAGCGGGAAGAAGTGCCAGACCACGCCGAACAGGTAGAGCAGTAACAGCGCCAGCCAGAAGTACGGGATGGCCGTGAGGAAAGTGGTGGAGGGGATGATGGCATCGAGCCACTTGCTGCGGTGCCAGCCGGCCAGGGCACCGAGCACGATCCCGATAGTGAACGCGAGCACCGTCGAGACGCCGACCAGGATCACCGTCCAGGGGAGGGTGGACGAGATTATCGAGGCCACGGACATCGGGAAGTCCGTGATGGATGCCCCGAAGTGCAACTGGGCCACCGACGTCAGGTAGTGCCAGTACTGGACGAAGATGTTGCCGGTGCCCAGGCCAAGCATCGCCTTCAATGACGCGGCTTCGTCGGGAGGCGGCGTCCCGGTCTGGGACATGCGGCTCAATATCAGCTCGATGGGGTTGCCCGGGATCAGGCGGGGCAGGAAGAAGTTCACCGTCAACGCACCCCAGGCCGCCAGCAGGTAGAAGCCCAGCCGTCGAGCTATGTAGCGCACTCCGGCATCACCTCCCTCTTCGCGCCGAACGGCACGGACCAGCGCCACCCCGTCGGCCTGCGGCCGGCGACCAGCGACCCCCTCGGATAAGCTGAACCTACCACGTCGGGGCGGGCCGGTCAATACCTTTGGTAAAAGCACTTCGCAGCCCCCGCTCGGGCCTCGGCTGTCTGTGCCGGGGCGCCGGCGCCCCGGCGGGACCGAAAACGGCATAAGCCCGGCCGGCAAGTGCCCAGTGGCGAGCCCGTGCCCGGCCGTGCCCGGCCGTGCCCGGCCCTGCCCGGGCTCTGTGCGCGGCGCGCCGGCGTCACCGGCGCGGTTCGTCCTGCACCTGCGCTAAAGTCCTTTTTTCGAAGTGCTTGACAGGGGCGCCGGTGCGA
>JAKACE010000206.1 GCA_021821705.1 Actinomycetes bacterium
GACCACGGCGGGCACGAGCACAACCAGCACCACCTCCACTCTGGGCGCTACCAGCGCGACCAGCACCACCTCCACCATGACCGCTACGAGCACGAACACCAGCGGTCAGCCTTCGAGCACGACCCCGGGTGCCACCGGCACCGCCCCTGGCGGGGGGACGGGGAGCCCGGCCGGCACCTCCACGACGACGACCACGCAGACCGGCCCGGGGGCCGGCACGGGGGGCAACCGGGCGGCGGGTTGGCGCGTGGCCGTGGCCTTCGCCGAGTCCCAGATCGGCAAGCCCTACAAGTGGGCCGGAGCCGGGCCGGCCAGCTACGACTGCTCGGGCCTGACCATGGTGGCATGGGGCAAGGCCGGCGTAGCGCTGCCCCACTCCGCCCAGGACCAGTACGACCTGACCGCCCGCGTCCCCATAGGCAACCTCCAACCCGGTGACCTCATCTTCTTCGGGACGCCGAAGGACGTGTACCACGTCGGCATCTACATCGGCGGTGGCGACATGGTGGACGCACCCGAGACAGGCCAGGACGTCAAGGTCCAGAGCATCTTCGAGCTACAGCTCCTGGGCGGTGGCCGCGTCAGGTGACCGATCGGCCGGACGGGGCGGCTCGCCGCCCCGTCCCCGCTCAGTGAAGCCCGGCGGCCCGCAGGAGCAGCGCCACGCCCAGGGCGGCTGCGGCACCCGGCAGGGCCGAGCGCAGGCCGAAACGGCTGAAGTCCACGGGGCCGACGCCGACCCCGAGCCGGCGCAGGGTGGACATCCACAACAGACTGGCAAGAGAGCCCGTCACCAGTAGGACCGGGCCCATGTTGACCCCCAGGAGGACGGCCCAAAGCTCGGGCCCCGGCCGGTGGCCCAGCTTGGGCAGGGCGACCAGCAGGGCCGGCAGGTTGTTGACCAGATTGGCGGCCAGGGCGGCCAGGCCCGTCTCCCGGGCCAGGCTCGGCAGCGAGGCGCCGCGCAGCAACTGACCGGTCGGCAGGTAGCGCGTGGCACCTGTGGCCAGGACGCCGAGCCCGAAGACCATGATGGCAGTGCCGACAGGGACGGCCCGCCACGGTAACGACGCCCAGGTACGCGCCTTCCACCATGCGCCGGTCCCGCCACCGGACCGGCGGGCAACCGCCCGCGTCACAAGCACTGCCAGGAAGACGTCCGCTACGAAGGCGACAGCCCAGGGCTGCACGCCCACCAGGGGCCCGCAGGTAAAGCCCACCAGGACACCGCCGACGACGCTGCCTCCCACTCGGAGGGCGTAGCGCTCTTCGGGCCCGTCACTGCCCGCCCCTGCCGACGGCCGCCTGGAGCGGCCAGGCCGCCTGCGACCCCCGGGTGCGGCTGCGCCGGTGCTCCCTGCCTGCAGCCCGGCAGCGCACCAGCGGTGATAGCACCACCAGCCCACCACTGACGCGGCCAGGGAGGGGAGGGCCAGATGGGTCACGAACTGGGCGGTCGATGCACCGGCCCACGAAACGGCGATCAGATTGGTCAGGTTGGACACGGGCAGAGCCGACGATGCCAGACAGGCGAGCAGTACCGGCTGGGCGGCAAGGACGAGAGGGTCCCAGCCCCGCTGGTGAGCCACTCTCACGTAGAGCGGGGTGAGCAGCACCACGCCCGCATCCAGGTTGAGCACCGTGGTCACGACGGCGGCCAGGGCCCAGAGGTAGCCGGGCCCTCCGCCCCGCCGGTTGACCCGGGCCGCCACGGCCCGGAAGAAGCCGAGCTCGTCCAGCATGACCGCCAGGGGGACGGCCGCCAGCAGGAACGCCACCGGCTGGACCAGGGGGTGCACCGCCCTGGCGCTCCGGTCCGGCCCTGTGACCCCTATGGCAATGTCGGCAAGCACTGCCAGCACCGGGCCGGCCCAAGCCGGCAGCCAGGGTGGGTGGCGTATGGCCGAGGCAACCCCCGCCAGGAGCAGGGCGAAAGACAGCCAGCGGTCCATCAGCGCACCTCGGCGGCGGGCTGGTGCCGTCCCGCTGCGGGCTGGTCATGTCCGGGTCGGTCATGGCCGGGTCGGTCACGGCCCGCTGCGTGCGGGAGCGCCCCCGACAGGCCACGGCAGGAATCTGTACAGCCCGGGGCTGTGGTCAGCTCCGTCTCCTCGTTGCCGCCACGTGGGTTGTCAGGCCCCGGCGGCCGTCGAGGCCGACGGGGCGGGCGCCGGTGGCTCTCACGTCACTTCCTGCGGGCGTCTGGCCCGGTCCCGGGCCTGCACGGCGTTCACGGCCTCGGTGTGCGCCAGCATGAAGATGCCGGCGACCATGATCACCAGAGCCAGGGCTTCGAGCGTTGACGGCACGATGCCCGTGCGTATGCCCTCGCCGAACGCGATCGCCCCGATGAGGACGCTCACAACGGGGTCGGTGGCCGAGAGGCTCGGCAGGGATGCGTCCAGCGGCCCGGCCTGGAAGGCGCTCTGAGCCAGCACCATGCCGGCGATGCCTGCGGCGGACAGCACGTACGGCTGCCAGGTCTCGAACAGCCTCACCACTCCGAGCGAGAGCAGGTGGGCGCAGGTCTTCGTCAGGGCGGCGCAGGCTCCGTAGATAACGCCTGCAGCTGTGCCGTAAGAGAGGGCCTTCCAACGGGGGCTGCTGCCGACTCCGGCTACGACGAGCACGGCGCTCAGGCAGAACGTGCCGGCCAGCAGGACCGACCAGGTGAAGGGCCGCACGTTGGAGTTGCCCGCCGCCGGGTGGCTCACTGTGAGGAAGACCGCCAGCCCCACCGTGGTGATGACCGCTCCCGACCAGTCCCAACCCTGCATCCGGTAAGGCGATACCCGCGCCTTGATGGGCAGGGCGAACAGCAGGCCTACCACCAGCAGGGGCTGGACGAGGACCAGGGACCCGTTAGACAGCGCCACCCACTGGGCCACGTAGCCGGCGATGTCGAAGACCAACCCTGCCAGCCACCTGGGCCTGACAGCCAGCCGGGCCAGCAGGCTAGGGCGCAACTGGCGCTCCGAGGGCTGCCGCTCCGCCTCCCGCTGCTGGAGAACGGAGGCCACGGCATAGAAAAAGGCCGCGGCCAGGGCCACCAGGACTGCCACGACAGCCAAGCTACCAGCAGCTCTTGCCGCTGGCCTCGAGGAAGCGCCCACAGCCGGGCCCGAGCACGCCACGGCCGGTGCGCGAGCGGTAGGCTCCGCTCCACGGGCGCGTGGTGAAACCGGTAGACACAGCGGGCTTAAACCCTGCCGCCTCAGTGCATGAGGGTTCGAACCCCTCCGCGCCCACGCTCACCCCCCTCGGGCACACGGGCGGGCCCGTTGCCCAGGCCTGTTGGTCGCAGCTTGCCGGCGAGGCCTGGGCCGGGGTCGCACCGAGCAGGGGCCGCGAGTACCGCCAGGCGGTCCGCAGTCGACCGACAGGCGGCTCGCGGCCGGCCCGGCTGCGTCGCTCAGCCCTTCTTGGTCTCCCAGAAGATGCGGTCGATCTCGGCGATCTGGCGCAGGAGGTCGTCGGCGACGGCGATGTCCACCGAGTGCTTGGTCTCGCCGGCGGCCTTGGTGGCCTTCCAGAACAGGTCGTGGAGCTCGGGGTACTTCTCCAGGTGGGCGGGCTTGAAGTAGTCCGTCCACAGGACCCACAGGTGGTGCTTGACCAGCTCGGCCCGCTGCTCCTTTATGAACAGGGCCCGGGCGCGGAAAGTCTCGTCGCTCGAGGCGTGGTACTTCTCCATGATGGCCTTCACCGAGTCGGCCTCGACCCGCGCCTGCACCGGGTCGTAGACGCCACAGGGGAGGTCGCAGTGAGCGTGCACGGGACCGGGCTGGTGCACCCGGTCGGCCCACATGAGCATTCTGGCCAGCAGAGTCATTTTCGAGAGGCTCCTTTGTCGGTGTCGTCGGTGTCCGCCCGGGCATTGCCGGCCGAGCGCTCCAAGCGCCGGACGGTGTGCTACGCGTCGTCCCGTGGGGTTCGGACATCGCACACGCTATAACGACGTGACCGCTAAGCGCCCCGGCAAGGGCTTCAGGGACAACCGGCTATGGCTGGGCCCGGCCGTTGCGTGCCTGGCAGCCACCCTGGTGGTCGCCCGGCGCACCCCCCGCATGGTGGTCCACGGAGCGAGCATGGAGCCCACCCTCGAAGACGGGGACCGGGTGGTGCTGTGGCGCACACGACGCCTGAAGCCGGGCGACATCGTGGCGGCCCCCGATCCCCGCGACGGCACAAGACAGCTGCTCAAGCGAGTGGTGGCGCTGAGTGGAGAGGACCTCTGGCTGGAGGGCGACAATGCCTCTGCCAGCACCGACAGCCGCCCCTTCGGGCCAGTGCAGCGGGGCACGGCGCTGGGGCGCGCCGTCTACCGCTACCATCCACCCCACCGCGTGGGCCCCCTGGCGAGGCGGCTCGGCGCCCCCGCTCAGCTCGAACGCCCCACGAGGTAGAACGGGCTCGTCCTGAGGCGGCCCGGCGCGCCCGGTCAGCTCCTGGGCAGTACCCAGTCCGCGATGTAGCGGTCCCGCTTGGCCGCCCAGTCCTCGGAGGTGATGGCGTAGCGGACGTGGTCCTCCCAGACGCCGTTGATCTCCAGGTAGCGCAGCGCCGTCCCCTCCTCCCTCAGCTCGAGCTTTTCGGCCACCCGCCGGCTGGCACGGTTGCGGGGGATGATCGAGACCTGGAGGCGGTGCAACATGAGATCCTCGAACGCGAAGCGGGCCAGGACCACGAAGGCCTCGGGCGTGTAGCTGTTGCCGGCCATGGCCTGGTCCACCCAGTACCCGACATAGGCGTTCTGGAAGGGGCCTCTCTGCACGGACGAGATGTTGATCTCACCGGCGAAACGCTCGTC
>JAKACE010000207.1 GCA_021821705.1 Actinomycetes bacterium
GAAGTGCGGGGCTGCTCTCGGGCGCCCCGCCTGCCCAGCGCGTAAGCTCGTGCCCCGGGGCCCGGGAGCGAACAAGGAGAATGGTCAACAGCGCTACGTCGGCCCCTGCCGGCGGCGAGCCGGCGCCTGATGGGGGCCTGTCGGGGTCGCCCGCGGCACCGCTTCCCTCGCTCTGCCTACGCCCGGCCTTGCGCAACTTGAGCTCCCGTTGGGACCGGCGCCGGCCAGTCTGGGCCGGCGGTGGCCAGCGCCCGGAGCCGCTGACCCGGCTCGCGGACCGGCTTCGCCTGGTGCTGGTCGCCGCTGTGGTGACCGTGCTCGACTGGGGTGCTTGGGCCAGGGCCCGGCCAGGACTGGACATATCTTGGCAGGCGGGCACGGCCTACGCCTTTGTGCACCATCTGCAGTGGGGCCCGCAGGTCGACTTCACCTACGGACCGTACGGCTTTGCAGGGTTCCTGCAGCCGTTCTACCTACCTACGGCCGTGGTCGGCTTCCTGTACATCCTGGTCGTGACGTGGGCTCTGGCTACCTTGCTTGTCACCGGAATGCGACGCTACTGGGGCCTGCTGGGTGCCGGCGTCGTCACCTGGGCCCTGCTCGGGGCTGCCTGGGCGGTGGGGCGCAGCGCCGACTTCGCGCCGGTGGTCGGTTTGGGGCTGGGTTTCCTGATGGTCCAGCAACGGGCCCGGCCCGCCCGGGACACCCTGGCTCTTGCCGCAGGCACTCTTTTGGGCTTCTCGGTGCTGGTCAAACTCAGCGACGTAGTGGTCCTGGCCCTGATCGTCGTGGCCGTCCCGTTGGGAATGGCCGCGCCCTGGGGCGAACGGGCAAGGACAGCGCTGCTCGTCCTCGGCGGTGCGCTGGCCGCGTTCCTGACCGCCTGGCTGGCAGCGGGGCAGGCCATCGGCAACCTGTTGCCGTTCGCGCGTGCCTCTGTGTCGCTGGCCGCGGGCTACAGCGCCAACATGGGCACCGCCCTGGCCCACGCCTCCATTGCCTGGTGGGGGGCGGTGGGTGTCCTCGTCCTTGCTGTGGTGGCTGCCGCCACCATGGCCCGGCACGGGCGGCGGGCCCGGGCGGCCGTGGGGGTCATGACAGCTATCTGGTGCTGGGCTGCGGCCAAGGACGGTTTTGTGGCCGGCAACCACTACCCGGGGTTCTTCCGCCTGTTGCTGGCCGCCGTCGCCCTCATGGCTGTGCTCGGCGCACCGAGGAAGGCGTTCACGGTCGGGCTGGCGAGCATGGCCGCTCTGACCATGGCAATGAGCGTGGTGCCCCGGCTGGACCCTGCCCAGAGCGCGAGGGCCTTCGTCGGTGAGGTGGTGGACATGGCTTCACCCGGCAGGTTCGCTGCTCTCGAGGCGTCGGGCCGGCGCGCCGTCGCCCGTGGGGACCGGGTGGGGCCGGTTGCCCCGCTGCTCGACGGCCATACGATAGCGGTCGAGCCGTGGGAGGACCTGCTGGCGTGGGACCTTCCTCGTGCTACGTGGGATCCCGAGCCGGTGCTCCAGTCCTACAGCGCTTTCACGTCGTTCACGGACCGCTTGGACGCTTCCTTCATCTCCTCGGCAGCAGCACCGGAGCGGCTCCTGTACCAGCACAGGCGGTGGGGGTTCGCTGGACGCGACCCGTCCATGGACCCGCCCGCCACCACTGTCGCCGTTTACTGTCACTATGTGCAACTGGCCGTTAGCGGCCAGTGGCAGGTGTTGCAGCGGGTCCCCGACCGTTGCGGCCATCCTCACGTAATCGGCGTGGTCCATACCCACTTCGGGGAGCCGGTGAGAACCCCCGTTGCGCCGGGCCGGCTGGTGGTGGCCAGTTTCAGCCTACGGCCGACCCTGGCCGACCGCATCGAGGGACTGTTGGTCAGGCCGCCGCTCACCTACATCACCACATGGAGCCGACTGGCCCCCGGGCCTGGAAGGGCCCACGACGGCACCCGCTACCTCTTTGTCACGGGGACCGCAGCGGACGAGCATGTGCTCGAAGCCCCACCTTCGCTGGGCTATTCACCCCGCTTCTGGCCGGTTCGCGCCCGCTGGGCCCAACTCAGCGGGGACGGGTACGCCAATGGGCAGGGCGACATCACGGTTACCTTCCGCGCCATCCCTATCGCACAGCGTTGAACGCCCTTGCCCGAGTTGGTCCGGGCCCCACCGCGCCGCCGGGCTGTTGGCGCCGAACCCGAGCCTGTCCGCTACGACCTCACCGTCACGGCCCGGCCCCAGCCCCGCGAGCAGCGCGGCAGGCCAGCGGGCCGGTAGGTTGGCGGGAGGTTACGCTCAGGCGGTCTGGAAGGTCGAAGGAATGAAGCCAATACCGGTTGCGTGGCACCTCGGCCCGCTCGTGTTCCACACCTACGGCCTGGGCTTGGCCGTCACCTTCTACTTCGCCTACCGCTACCTGCGCCGTAGGTTGCAGGACCACGGCCTTCCCTACGAATGGCTTGGGAGGACGGCGGCCTACGTGGTCGTGGCCGCCCTCGTCGGCGCCCGCCTCATGCACGTGGTGGCGAACGCCGGCTACTACCTGTCACAGCCCGTCCAGGTGCTGGAGGTGTGGAACGGCGGGCTCTCCTCCTTCGGGGGCCTGGCGCTGGGCGTGCTCATCGGGTTCCTGATGGCCCGGCGCAGGTGCCCCGAGGTCAAGTCGCTGGTCCTCGCCGACCTGGTGGCGCCCGTGCTCCTCGCCTCCTGGGCGCTGGGGCGGCTCCTCGGTCCCCAGCTGATGTACGCGGGAGGTGGGCACCCGACACACCAATGGTTCGGCATGTACTATGCGGGTCAGGTCGGCAGGCGCCTACCGGTTCCGATCTTCCAGGCCGCTCTCACCGTGGCTGTGCTGCTCATCGTGTGGCAGGTGGAGCGCTACGCCCAGAGGCGGCGCCTGGGGCCAGGTCTGGTGATCAGCGTCGCCGCCGGCTTCTGGGGCCTGGACCGTTTCGTCGAGGAGCGCCTGTGGCTCGCTTACCCGGGGCACGCCGGGGCCGTGGCCGTAGAGGTGGCGGGCCTGGTGCTGTGCGCAGGCGGCTTCGGCATCGCCACGGCAGTCCTGCTGCGTGGCGGGCGGGCTCGTTCTCCCCGACCGAGCGGGCCGGCGCCGGTCAACGACAATAGCCAGACGGTGGCCCCCTCCCTGGGGGCTCAGGTGCAGGCAGGGGCGCACTCGACGCGGAGCTGACGGCCCGGTAGGTCCCCGCATCCTTCCTTCACGCTCGCTTCAGGCAGGGCGGGTAACCTAAGGCTGTGGGTATGGCGGGGCGCGAACCGACCACGAGGGAGATGCCGCGCCTGCGCCTGCCGGCACCGTACTCTCCGGCCCGGGTGCTCCCTCCGCCTCCGCCGGACAAGGGCCCGGAGAAGAACTCTCGCCTGACCGCGATGACGGCGGTCGTCCTGCTGGTGCTGCTCGCGGTGGAGGGCGTGACCCTCCTGCGCATAACCCAACTGCTCGAGATCCACATCCTGATCGGCATGCTGCTGGTGCCGCCGGTCCTGCTGAAGATGGGCAGCACCTTCTACCGCTTCGCCCGGTACTACCTCGGCTCACCCGCCTACCGGCGCCGCGGCCCCCCGCCGCCGCTGCTGCGCCTGCTCGGTCCGGTGGTCGTGACGACTACCGTGGCTCTCTTCGCCAGCGGTATAGCGCTCGTTTTCGCCACCAGGGCCGGCTCGCTGCGCAGCGACTTGCTTCTGCTCCACAAGGGCAGCTTCGTCGTCTGGTTCGGGGCCATGACATTGCACGTCCTCGGTCATTTGCTCGAGACCGCCAGGCTGGCGCCGCGTGACTGGTACGAGCGCACCCGGGCCGACGTGTCGGGTGCGCGCCTGCGTCAGTGGACGGTAGCGCTCAGCGTCGCCGCCGGTGTGCCTCTCGGCCTCCTGTTGATGGGCAGGGCCGGTCCCTGGTTGGCCGGCTTCGGCTACGTCCACCGCTGAACGCCGCCGGCGGCTCTACCCGCCCAGGGTCTCAAGCTTTAGCGCAGCCGGTCGGTCCGTCGACGAGCCCGGGTAGGGCGCCGACGAGAACAGCCAGCCGTCCTGGCTCGCCCCATCGCACCCGGCCCGCTGCTGGTTCGCTCACCACGAATGCCCCGGCGGGCGTCAGACAAAGCCCACCCAGGGCGCCCAGCCCTTGGACCTCTGCCTCGGGATCGGTCCGCACCACCTCGATGTCGGGCGCGCTCGCAATTTCCCAGTCGACAGCGTAAGCCACGGCCAGCTCCTCGTTTGTAGTTGTTTCGTACTCGTTGCAGCTAGCGCATCACCGCTGCGCACCGACCGTCTCGGGGCGCCCGATGCGCACCCGCCAGACCCGCGGCCCGGTCTCCAGGTAGTCCCAGGTGTACTGCCCGGAGTGCTCCGCCTCGAACTGGTACTGGAGCGGCTTGGGGTCGTGGTCGTTCACCAGTACGAACCCCACGCCCGGACCAAGGCCTGCATAGCTCGCGAATATGACCCGGTGCCTCTGCGCCGGTGCCAGCTCCCTGACGTCGAGCACCTCTTCTGTCGTGCCTGTCCCCGGGCTGGGCGTGAACTGCACCGGCACCGAGCTGACCGAGCGTGCCAGCCCGTGCAGGGCCGCTGTCACCCGTGCTGCCAGGTCCGGCCGGGGCTGGCGCAGGGCCACCCAGGCCGAAGCAGCCAGGCGGCAGGCCCGGTCACCCTCGCCCACGGCGGCGAGCGCCCTGGTCGCCTCGAGCAGGAGCTTCAGTACCGGCCCCACATCGTCCGCACCGGGCCCGCTGGCTGTACCCCCGTCGTCCGGGCGCCCGGCCTCCAGGGCCCTGTGCATGTCGCCGAG
>JAKACE010000208.1 GCA_021821705.1 Actinomycetes bacterium
CTTCCCTCCTCGGCGCGAACTTGCCCAGCTCGCCGGGGCAAAGCAGAGAGAGGTCAATCAACGCCCAACGACCCTGCCAGCAGGGAGCGGCGGGCCCGTTCGGCCGATGCTCAATCGGCAGCCCCGTCGCGCCCGCCTTTTTTCCATTGCCCCGCAGCGGCACGTGCACCAGCCCCGGACGGTCTAGTAACGAAAGGCGGACGGGTCGCACTGTGACGGCGCTGCTACGTCGCTCAGCCCGGGAAGGCCGGTAGCGCTACGGTTTGCCAGGTCTTGCCACCGTCGCTGGTCCGGTAAAGCTGGTTCCCCCCTACGGGGACGCGCCAGCCGTCCTCCGCGTTCACGTAGTCAAGCGTGCCGCCCTGGGCAGCAAAGTCGAGGACAGATGTGGCCGTGGCCCAGTTGCGCCCTGCGTCTGTGGTCGTGAGCACGGCCGTCCCTGCTGTGAGCTTCCAGGTAATTGCCGTTACGACATCGACTGACCAGGCCCGGGGTGGCCCGGGCGGCACCACCGGCCACCAGGTGGCGCCGGCGTCCGTGGTCCGGTAAACAAGGCTCTCGTCGTGCCTGCCCACGGCGGTAAGGCCCACGGCACCCAGGTTCCCGTCCAGCACCGGCGCCGAAGACCACGCGGCCGCGTTCCCCGGAGCAAGCCCATAACCGGCGGGCAGCGGCTGGACCCTGCGCTCACGCCACGTCCGCCCAGCGTCGGTGGAAACGTAGATCGGCGACAGTCCGGCGGGGCAGGCGAACGCGGCCGAGCCCACCGTAGCGGTCGATAGGCCGACGAACTTGTCGCAGCCGAAGGGAAGCGCTCCCGGGGTCCCTGGCCCCCATGACGGCGGGGACGATCGCGATCGCGACTCCAGGGCCCAGCGCCGGCCCCCATCCGTCGTCCGGTATATCGCGACCGGTTCAGAGCCCATGGCCCCGACGCTGGCCACGCACCAACCGACGGTGGCGTCCAGCATTTGGGGCGAACAGTACGGTGACGGGAGCCGGCCCAGGCGGTGCCAATACCTGCCACCGTCCGTCGTGGCCATGAGCGCCAGCTGGCTCCCGCTGCCGAGCGGCCCATAGGTCACCCAGGCGTCCGCCGTGCTGACAGCGTCCAGCCCCTCGATGGAACGGTGAGCCGTGCCTTGGCTCAAGCCCGGTGGCGTGCGGTCCAGCCAGGGACGGCCGCCGTTTGTCGTGGACACTATCGCCTCGGCGTAGGCGGCGGGGACGGCCCCGTTGTAATAGGCGGACAGCCAGGCCCAGGCGCCGGCCGCGCCGATGGCCCCGAGGGTGGCCATGTCCCATCTCCCCGGAGGGGCGGGGAGCACCGCCGCGGGCGTAGGGGGTGCAGGGACGAGCCCGGGGAGCACCAGGCCAAGAACGGCACCAGCGAAGAGCGTCCCTGCGTGCCTGCTGACGACGCCCATACGACTGCAACCGGTACGAGCCGTCCCCGGTTCCCTCCGGGGCAAGGGGCTGCGCTCTCGTTGCCCTGGGTGGCGCTGATGTACTTGCTACTGACTCCGAAGGTGGAACCTGCGGAGACGCACAAGCTGTTACTGAATGCATGAAGCTCTCGCCGGCTTTGGCCGGCGTTGCCTTGGCCGTTACCGTCCTTTCAGGCGCCGCCGCGCCCGGCTCTGGCCAAAAGGCGCCCACCCGCAGTGAGCAAGTTGCCAACCGAGGGCACGCCATCTTCCCTCGGGCCACCTACACCGGGCCGGTCGTCAACTACCACGCCTTTGCCGGTCACGGTGACCTCGCCTTCGTGTCGCTCGGCGCCCTCTACGTCCTGGACGGCGCCCGTCACCGCCTCGTCAAGCTGGTGCCCCTGGCGGGCGGGGCGAGCAACCCGCACTTCTCTCCCAACGGTGAGTGGCTGACCTACTTCGACGGCGAGTGTGCGGACTGCTTCTACCTGGCCCACGCCGACGGGAGCGGGGCGCGCCGGGTACCTCTCAGCACGAACGGCGGCGGCCGCGTGGTCTGGCTGCCCGACAGCCGCCTGCTCGTCGGCGACACCACCTACAGAGTTAAGGCCGCGGGCGAGCTCGCCACGACCGGGCGCGTCCCGGCTCACCTGGTGGCTTGGTCACCGGGCTGGGACGAGTTCGCCTTCGAGACGGCGCAGGTGAAGACGAGCGCAGACGGCGCTTTCCGGGGTAAATGGGCCCTGGAGCTGGCCAGCTCTATCACAGGCAAACGCACCGTTTGGTACCAGAGCCAGATCTCGCTCGACCCCCGCTCGGGACGCGGCTTCCAGGGTGACCAGTTCGCTGGGGCCCAGGTACTCCCCCGCCATGAAGGGGTGCTGTTCTCGGTCGACCCGGGGAACTCGGCCGACGACTCCGGAGGCCGCCCCCTCTACTGGTTGGCGACCCCGAGGGGCAAGCCTTTTGCCCTGGGGCGAAGTCGGCAGGCCACCTCGGTGAGCCGCATCGGCGTCCTGGCCGTGGGCGCCGGCGGCAACGAGTACGCTTGGATGGACAAGCACGTCGACATTTGCCGACCGGCACCCCTGCGCTGCTCGACCCTATCGGTGCCTCCGGGCCAGCTTGCCTTCGACCCGGCGTGGGCACCTGACGGCGGCACTCTGGCGCTGGTGGAAGCCAAGGCGGAAACGGCTGAAGATTTCAAGCCCTCAACCGTCGCCAATTGGTACTCGACCCACCACCTGTTCTTGTGGGCAGTTGGTTCGCCCAGGCCGGTCCTGGTCCCTGGGACGCAGGGGGCGGCCGCACCGACCTGGTCGGCAGACGGCAAGAGCGTCCTTTACGTGGCGCAAGATTACCTTTGGTTGCTGCGAGACGGCTCTCGTCCGGCAAAGCTCGCCGGCCCGGTACTCGTCCGCGGCGACTGGGGCGCCTTTTTCGGCCAGATCGACTGGCAGAGCGATTTTGCTTGGTCGCAGGCGTAAGCGACGGGTCGGCGGGTCCGACGGGGTCTGCATCTCGGAACTTGGCGGGCGGAACCAGATGGGCGCCAGCCCGCTGTCGCTTTCCTGCTCGTCGCCGAGCACCTGCGTCGCCCGTCGACGGTGACAGCACGCACATGATGCTCAGCGTTGGCCACTAGGGGTCGCCCTGCCTCGTCGACTCAGGGGAAGCCTGGTCGGCATTTCTTTGTGCATCAGGGCAGCGGCTCTTCTCTACGGTGGTGGACGGCCCGTCGCAAACGGGCGCCAACGGGCAGCACACCTGGGCCAGAGCGCCCGGCTGCCGGCCGGCTGGGCGAAGCCGACCTGAACGGGGTCGTCGCCTACAACTTCCGAGCCGCAGGGGACCTGAGCGGCTGGACCCAAGAGGAGACAGCCCAAGCACTCGAGCGGCTCCTAGGCCAAAGGCTCCCCCAGGCCAGCATCTCCGCCATCGAGCGCGCCTACGAAGGCGAGCACCGCCGAGGCGGTCACCGGGAGCCCGAGCCCCCCCCGCCAGGCCAGCTACAGCGAACGGCGCAAGCAGATGCTCCTAGATCTGCTCGACCGCTACGCCGACAGCGTGGACAACGCCGCTCAGGAGATCGGCGCTTTCTTCGACCACCTCCGCCAGGTCGGCGTCAGAGGCCTTGTGGCCGAGCAGCTCGACGACCCGGACTATGTAGGGCTCCCTGGACCGCACCGCAGGACCAAGAAGGCCCCGGCACAGACTTGAGCGACGGCACCGGCAAGGTTCATTCGGGGACCAGGAAACGCCCGATGGCGTCCGCCGCCGCCGATTGCATGGACTCGATCAAATGGCTGTAGCGGTCGAGCGTGACCTACGTGGAGGCGTGGCCGTGGCGTTCGCTCACCACTTTCGGGTGCACGCCGGCGAGCAGCGCGATGGTCGCCGCCGTGTGCCTGAGGTCGTGGAGAGTTATTTCCGCCAGGCCCGCTCGGTGCTGTAACGAGTGGAGGTCACGCGTCAATTGCGCCGGGTGGTACGGGTCGCCAAGCTCGTCGACAAATACGTACTCGGGCACCGTCGGCTCGCCGCGCTTTTCGGCTTCGACAGCCATCGCCTCACGATGTTCGCGCATGGAGGTTGTGGACCTGCGTGCCCGACAAGGGCTCCCCGCCCTGACCACCACAACGGCGCAGCTCGGAGCACAGCTTCTGGACATCGGCTGGCGTGAGGCGGTCCAGTGGGGCCGGGCCGATCCGGGGCACCACGTACGCCCGCATCAACCAGCCGTAGTTGCTAAAAGTGGATGCCTACCGGTTGGGGCGCACCGCCTCCAGCCACTCGGCAGCCAGGTCCGCCACCGTGCGCCGAGGCCCGTAACGCAGCTTGCCCGAGCCGATGTCCACCTTGGCCTGCGCCAGAGCCCGTCGAGCTTCACGTTCGGTGGCAAAGCCGCTGACCCGCCTCTGCCGTCGCCTGCCTCTGCGCCGACGGGGAGGTCGACCCTGAAGTACCAGGACTCGCCTCGCCTGCCCACGTTCTCTGCCACGCTCGCCCCACCTTCCTGTGCCCACCTGTGCCCACCGGGCACGTACGCCGAAGCTTTGTGTCCAATCTGTGTCCACGAGCTACCAGGGGGTTGGGAAGAGAACCCCGATCCGCTGGCTTCTACCGCCCTGACCAGCCCTTTCGTCGGTGTCGGAGGGGGGACACGGACCCGAGGTCCACGCCCCGTTGTCGTGGAGAGTAGCTGGTCAGAGCTTGGTCATGCTGCTTGACTCCTCCCCTTGACTCCTCCCCTTGACTCCTCCCCTTGACTCCTCCCCGCTCTTCTGGACTTCAGGCAACGCGCCCGCCGCTCGGTTACCGCAGGATCGTCCTGGGGGGCTACGACCAGGCCTACCCCGCAGGCCGCTCTTTACGAA
>JAKACE010000209.1 GCA_021821705.1 Actinomycetes bacterium
CGACATGACGGTCGACTACGAGACGCTCAGCCAGGCGGGCTCCATCATGGGCTCGGGCGGGATGATCGTGATGGACGACACGTCGTGCATGGTCGACGTGGCCCGGTACTTCATGGACTTCTGCCGTGAGGAGTCGTGCGGCAAGTGCCTGCCCTGCCGGGTCGGCACCCAGGAGATGTACCTGCTGCTCGACCGCATCTGCACGGGCCGCGCCGGGATGGTGCACCTGACAAGGCTGGAGGAACTGGCTGCCATGGTGCGGGCCACCAGCCTGTGCGGGTTGGGCCAGGGCGCCCCGAACCCGGTCTTCTCCACGCTTCGCTATTTCAGGGACGAGTACATGGCGCACATCCAGGACCGGGTGTGCCCGGCCGGGGCCTGCCAGATCGAGGGCGTGCCCGCTGTCGCCGGCGCCCACGCCGGGGCGCACGGAGGTGAACAGTGAGCGAGGTAAGGACCCTGGTCATTGACGGCCACGACGTGGCGGCCAACTCCGACCAGACCCTGCTGTCGGTGGCGCGCGAGAACGGTATCGCCATACCGACCCTGTGCCACCTGGAGGGCTTGACCGACATCGGGGCCTGCCGGCTGTGCATGGTCGAGGTCGAGGGGAGCAAGAAGCTGCTCCCGGCCTGTGTCACCAGCGTGCAGGAGGGGATGCGGGTCACGACCAACTCCGAGCGCCTGCTCGAGTACCGCCGACGGGTCATCGAGATGTTCTTCCTGGAGCGCAACCACGTCTGCGCCGTGTGCGTTGCCAACAACAGTTGCGAACTGCAGTCGGCGGCCAGGGCGCTGTCACTGACGCACTTCGAGTTGTCCCCGCTGCACCCCGAGGTCGAGGTCGACGCCACCCACGAGCGCTTCGTGCTCGATCAGAACCGCTGCATCCTGTGCGGCCGGTGCGTGAGGGTGTGCGACGAGATCGAAGGCGCCCACGTTTGGGACATCCGGGGCCGCGGTGCCAATGCCCGCCTGGTGAGCGACATGGGCACGCCCTGGGGCGAGTCCACCACCTGTACCAGCTGCGGTAAGTGCGTGCAGGTCTGCCCGACCGGGGCACTGTTCGAGAAGGGACGTTCCGTGGCCGAGCCCAAGGCACGCCGCCCGTACGTTCCCTACCTCGTCGGCCACCATAGAAGAGCCTGAGGAGGCACGCGAAATGGACCAGACAGAGCCGGCCCGCCGTCCGAGGCTGGCCACCATCTGGCTCGACGGTTGCTCGGGCTGCCACATGTCCCTGCTCGACATAGACGAGCGCCTTTTGGAGCTGGCCGGGCGGGCCGACATCGTCTACGGGTGCCTGGTCGACACCAAGGAGTTCCCCTCCGACGTCGACATCACCTTGGTCGAGGGTGCGGTCAGCTCGGAGGAGGACCTGCGCAAGGTGCTCCAGGTCCGGGAGCGGACACGGGCGCTGGTGGCGCTGGGCGACTGTGCCGTCACGAGCAACGTGCCGGGTATGCGCAACCCGTTCGGGCCGAAGCCGCTGCTGGAGCGGGCGTACATCGAGAACGTGACGATCAACCCTGGCATACCGACCGAGGGGCTCCCGGCCCTCCTGCCCGAGTCTCTGCCCGTGCACGCCTGGGTCCCGGTCGACGTGTTCGTGACCGGCTGCCCGCCATCGGCGGACCGCATCTTCGAAGTCGTCACCGGCCTTCTCGACGGGCAGCTGTCCGAAGTCGGCCAGGTCTCCCGTTTTGGTTGACAACCCCTGCCCGGTCCCGTCGAGGAGGAAACCGTGAGCGAGATAATCATCGAGCCGGTCACGCGGATCGAAGGCCATGCCAAGATAACGATCTTCCTGGACGACGCCGGAGAGGTGCGCGACGCACATTTCCACGTCACCCAGGTGCGCGGCTTCGAGCGCATTGCACAGGGGCGGCCGGTGCACGAGATGCCGTCGCTGATGGCGCGGATCTGCGGCATATGCCCTGTGAGCCATCTGGTCGCCTCGGCGAAGGCGTGCGACGAGGTGCTGGGCGTGTCGGTGCCGCCGGTGGCGGTGCGGCTGCGCCGGGTCATCAACCTGGCCCAGATCGTCCAGTCGCATGCTCTCAGCTTCTTCCACCTGTCCTCGCCTGACCTGTTGCTCGGTTTCGACTCCGACCCGGCGGCCCGCAACATCGTCGGCGTGGCGGAGCACGCGCCCGAACTGGCCCGCGACGGCATAGCCCTTCGCAAGTTCGGCCAGGAGATCATCGAGCGCCTTGGCGGCAAGCGCGTCCACCCAGCCTGGGTCGTGCCCGGTGGCGTGAGCGCCCCGCTGCAACCGGACCAGCGCGACGCCATCCTGGCCACCATCCCAGATGCCAGAGCCAGGGCCATCCGGGCTCTCAACTGGTTCAAGGCCAACCTGGCCGACTGGGCCGAAGAGGCGGCCCGCTTCGGCAGCTTCCCGAGCCTCTATATGGGCCTGGTCCACGAGACAGGCAACGCCGCCTACTCGGACGGCGAACTGCGCATCGTCGACCAGCGGGGCAAGCGCCTGCTCGACGGTGCCGACCCCAAGCGTTACCAGGAGTACTTCGGGGAGTCCGTCGAGCCCTGGTCCTACCTGAAGTCGACCTACTACAAGCCCATGGGTTACCCCGAGGGCATCTACCGGGTCGGGCCGCTGGCTCGGCTCAACGTCGTGGACCAGCTCGGCACCGAGGCGGCCGACCAGGAACTGGCCGAGTACCGCGCCCGCCTGGGGCGCTATCCGAACAGCTCGTTCCACTACCACTGGGCCAGGCTCATAGAGATCGTGCATTGCATCGACATGGTCGAGGAGCTGCTGGCCGACCCGGGCATCCTCGGCTCGGACGTGAGGGCCAGGGCTGCCATCAACCGGACCGAGGGCGTAGGTGTGTCGGAGGCGCCGCGCGGGACCCTGTTCCACCATTACAAGGTCGACCAGGACGGCATCGTGCAGTGGGTCAACCTGGTCATAGCCACCGGGCACAACAACCTGGCCATGAACCGCTCAGTGGCCCAGGTGGCCAAGCACTACGTGAAGGGCGCCGACGTCCGCGAAGGGGCGCTCAACCGGGTCGAGGCCGTCATCCGTACCTATGATCCCTGCCTGTCGTGCTCGACCCACGCCGTCGGCCAGATGCCGATGCAGGTGGACATCGTCGATCCCGACGGTGCCGTGGTGCGCCGGCTGTCACGCGACGGGGGCTGAGCGCCGTGACCCCGGGTGCCCATGTCCTGGTCGTTGGCTACGGCAATGCCCTGCGGGGAGACGACGGCGTCGGCCAGGAGGTGGCCGAGGCGGTCTGGCTCCAGCGTGACCGCCTGCCCGGCCTGGCCCGGGCGCGGGTGCTCTGGGTAACACAACTGACGCCCGAGTTGGCCGTCGACGTCAGCGAGGCCGGCCTGGTGGTCTTCGTCGACGCGGCCTGCGACGGCCGGCCGGTCGGTTCGGTGGCAGTAGAGGTCCTGCCGGGACCATCGGCAGGACCGGTCGAGGTTTGCGGTCCGGGAGCGACCCCTGCGGCGACCGCCGGCGCCGGTCCGGGCAGCAGTGGCTCGGGCTGCTGGCAGGACGTGTCGGCAGCCGGTTTGTTGCGGATGGCGGAGGAACTGTTCGGCCGGGCCCCGGTCGGAGTTATGGTCACGGTGAGCGTCGCATGTACCGGTGCAGGACAGGGCCTCTCCCCGCTGGTGTCGGCGGCGGTCCCGCGGGCGGTGGCGGCGGTGAGGATGGCCATAGCAGCGTCGTTGCGCCACGACGGTGGGGCGCGGCCCCTGAGCGGGGCGAGACCGGCGACGGGAGGTCGTGGTGCATGAGCTTTCGGTGGTGGAGGAGCTGGTGGCCAAGTGCCGGCGGCTGGCAAGAGGCCGCAGGGTGATGCGGGTCTGGGCGCGCTGCCCCGAGGGCATGGACACCGACGAGCTGGTCGAGTGCTTCGACTACGTGGTGGCACAGCTCTCCCAGGCCGGTGAAGGCGCCTTCGAGGGAGCCGGGTTACGCCTCGAGACGGTGCCGGCGCGCATCCGCTGCGCATGCGGCTTCGAGGGCCGGCTCGTCCCCGAGGACATCGCCGGGCATATGGGGATCTGCCCCGGTTGCGGTCGGGTCAGCGAGCTGAGCCTGCCCCCGCTCGAGCTCCTGGGCCTGAGTTTTGCCGCCCAGGCCACCACCTGCGGGCCACCGGCGTAGCTCCCGCCCGCTCAACGCCGCCCCGACGGCTCCGGTCGAGGTCCCGACAAGGGGCGGGGCGCGGTAGCGCTGAAAGGCTCTTGTGGGGCGTCGCAACAGTGGCAGCGAGTGCCGTGAAGCTGGCGCGCCGTGTTGTTGGGCCGACCGATAAGTGGTCATTTTGCAGGGCGTTCAGGCCCAGGCGTCGGGACGAATTGCCCTACGGTACCGCTTTTGGGGAGGTCTACAAAGGACTTATAGCAGCGAGCTGAGCGCTCGAACAGACCGGAGGTCCGAAAGACCATGCCCGAGAGGATTTGCGTGGATGGTAACGAGGCCGCAGCGCGCGTGGCCTACCTGCTGTCCGAAGTGGTCGCGATCTACCCGATCACGCCGGCCTCGCCCATGGGTGAGCACGCCGACGACTGGGCGGCAGCCAACCGCCCGAACCTCTGGGGGCAAGTGCCCGAGATCGTGGAGATGCAGTCCGAGGCCGGAGCGGCCGGCGCCCTTCACGGCGCACTGCAGAAGGGCGCCCTGGCCACCACCTTCACGGCGTCCCAAGGGCTGCTGCTCATGTTGCCCAACATGTTCAAGATCGCCGGGGAGCTGTTGCCCACCGTCATACACGTGGCCGCTCGCAGTGTTGCGACGCACG
>JAKACE010000210.1 GCA_021821705.1 Actinomycetes bacterium
GCCCCCGATCCGATCGGAGCGCCCTGTCTGGGACCTCAACCACCCGGACCACACGAGCCTGCCTCACGGGCGCCACATGCGTGAACTGGCCATGGCTGGTGCCCGCACCGCTTCCGCCGGGCCGAACGGCGCCTCCGATGGCGTCCCGCCGCCGGAGAACCCCGGAGGCGGGACGGACGGCGACGGAGGCCTGGGCCGATGAAGCGCGAGTGGCAACTGGCGCTCGGCACCGCCACCTTCCTCGGGGTCGTGGCCGTCGTCTACTGGGTGTGGAGCGGCGAATGGTCCGGCACGGTAATGCTCGGCTTCGGCGGTGCCGCCTACGCCATCATGTTCGGGTTCATCCTCCTGTCCTTCCTCCGACGCAAGGGCATCCCCCGGGCGGAGGACCGGGAGGAGGTCACCCAGGAGGAGGGCGCGGGCGAGATAGGTTTCTTCCCTGCCAACTCGATATGGCCGGCCGCCATGGGCCTCGGCGCCGTCTTCTTCGCCATAGGCCTTGCCTTCGGTAAATGGTTCTGGATCATGGGCGGCATCCTCCTCGTAGGAGCCATCATCGGCTTCGCCGTGGAGGCCGAGTCGCGATAGGCGCCCGTCAGTCCTGCGCCGGGCCATGAGCACTGCCGCCGACGGCCGCCGAGAGGCGGCTCTCGGTCGCGTCCAGGCTCAGCCCGCTCACGAGCACTGTCTTGCGCCTCGAAGACAGGCCGCTGCGCAGTACGACCCCGGACACGGGTAGGCCCAGGTACCGAGCCAGGACCCGTACAGCCGCCGCGTTGGCACGGCCGTCCCGGGCAGGCGCCCGCGTTCGTACCTTGAGGGCGTCGCCGTGCATACCGGCCAGCTCGTCCCGGGTGGCACCGGGCTGGACGTGCAGCGTGACCAGGACACCGTCGGCAGCCGCCCTGAGCGCCGCCCCGACGGAGGCGGGCTCACTCAGCGGCGTCCGCCAGAGCCTCCGACAGCGACGGGTGCACCAGGCAGCTCTCCACCAGGTCGCTGACCTTGAGCCCGGCCGTCACGGCCAGGGCGATGACCGATATGAGCTCGGCAGCCTGGCTGCCGACGATGCAACCGCCGAGGACAACGCCCGTGGCCGGGTCCGAGATGATCTTGACGAAGCCGCGCGGGTCGTCGTTTATGAGGGCCTTGGCCGAGGCCCCGAAGGGCACCTTCGTCACCCGGATCTTGCGCCCCGAAGCAAAGGCCTCAGCCTCTGCCAAGCCGACATCGGCTATCTCGGGGTCGGTGAACACCGCAGAGGCGGCCTTGTCGTAGTCGATGTGGCGATGCTCTCGGGTGTGGAGCTCCATGATGTGCTCGGCGATCTTGCGTCCCTGCATCGAGGCCACCGAGGACAGCGGCAGGCGGCCACAGACGTCGCCGCAGGCATATATGTGGGCCAGGTTGGTCTGGCAGTGGTGGTTGACGGTTACGTAACCCCACTTGTCGACATGTACCCCGGCCTCGTCGAGGTGAAGCCGGTCCGAATTGGGGACAGAGCCCACGGCGATGAGCACGTGGCTCCCGCTCACGGTACGCCCGTCGTCGCAGTGCACCGCCACCCCGTCGGCGGTGCGCTCGACCCCCTGGGCGCGGGCACCTTTGAACAGCTGCACTCCCCGCCGCAGCAGCTCGTCCTCGAGGGCGGCTGCGACCTCGGCATCCTTGTGGGGCAGTACGTGCTGGCGGCTCACGATCAGGCTGACCTTGGAGCCCAAGGAGCTGAACATGTGCACGAACTCGACTCCGGTGACACCCGAACCCACGACGACGAGGTGCTCGGGCACCTCGGGCGGCGGGTAGGCCTGACGGGTGGTGAGCACCCGCTCACCGTCCGGCTCCGCCCAGTCCGGGATCCGGGGCCGGCTCCCGGTGGCCACCACGATCGCGTCGGCTGACAGCCGCTCCTCCGCCCCTCCTTCGTAGCGCACCACCACCGTGTGCGGGCCGGCCAGGCGCCCCTCCCCCCTCAGGGTGCGTACACCTTGGGAGGTGAGCAGATCCTCGACGGAGCGCTGCAACCGGTTGGTCACGGCGCCTATGCGCTCGGCCAGAGCGGCGTGGTCCACCTGGAGGGCCGGGCCGCCGCTGGACAGGCCGAAACCGGGGGCCCGGCGCGAGAAGGCGAGGGCGCCGGCGGTGGCGATCATGGCCTTGGACGGGATGCAGTCCCACAAGTGGGCAGCGCCCCCCACGATGTCACGCTCCACGAGGGTCACCTTGGCCCCGAGGCTGGCGGCCCGGCTTGCGGCCTGGTTGCCTCCCGGTCCACCTCCGACCACTACGACATGCGTCAAGTCGACCCCGTCCCGGTCAGTTCTCGCCCTGGCCGGCGGGCTCGGCAGGTGCCCCCTCAGCGGGCGCGTTGGCCCGGGCCACCACCCCCTCGGTTTGGGTGACCGCGCCCTGCGCCTGGCCGGGCTGCACCGATTGGCCCTCCGTCAAGGCCTGGGGCGCCCCGGCTCCGAGCGCCCCGGCTCCGAGCGCCCCGGCTCCGAGCGCACCGGCTGCCGACGGCGCCCCGGGCAGGCCCATCTGCACGCGCATCTGGTCCAGTCTCTGCTGGGCCTCGATGTTGACACTGGTCTGCTCGATCTCGAGCATGCGGGCTTCGACGCTCTGACCGGTGAGCTCCGCCGTGCCGAGCGCCCTGGCGTACTGTGACTCGATCTTCTGGCGGACGTCGTCGAAGGTCGGGACGTCCTGGCCCACGGCCTGGGAGAGGCTGGCCATGGCCGAGTTGAGCTGTTGCTGCATCCTGGCCTGGTCGAGTTGGGAGAGCAGCTTCTGGCGCTCGGCGAGCTTCTGCTGTAGGGCGTTCGCGTTCTGCTGCACCGCTGACTTTGCCTGCTGGGCCGCCTGGGTCGCCTGCAGGTGCATGGTCTTCAGGTCGTCCACCCGCTTCTCGGTGACGATCAGGCGGTTGGCGAAGGCCTCGGCCGTCTGGTTGTACTCCGCCGCTTTGGCGGCGTCACCCCGGGCAGCGGCGTCGTTGGCCATCTGCAGGGCCTGGCGGGTAGAGCCGCTGATCTTTTCGAGCTCCAGCATCGACCGGTTGAGCTGGAGCTCGGTCTGCTTCTGGTTGGCTATCACGCTGGCGGCCTGCTCGACGAGGCGGCGGTGCTGGTCCTGCGCCTCGGCCATGGCCTGTTCGAGCTGCACCTTGGGGTCGGCTGTCTCCTCGAAGCGCCCGGACAGCTTGGCCGTCAGGTACTTCCACCTCCGGCGTAGGACTTTCCACATGGCTCGCATGCTAGGGCGCCCACTGTCCTGCGGCTACACAGGACACCCCTGATATCGGCGGCCTGCGTCTCAGGGCCCTCCCCGGGACGACAGGGGGCATGCACCGGGCCCGCCGCCGACGGGCCAGAGCAGGCCCCCAGCCGTCAGAGCCCTGCGTCCCGCTCCGCGCTGCCACCATCTTGCGCCCTTGCCTCGTCGAGGGCGGCAATGAGGGCTTCGAGGTGGCTGGAGACGCTGGCGAGGCCCGTACTGGCCGGGACCGCCGCCCCGAGCAGGCGCCCCGATGTGACGGCCAGCTGCTCCATACGGTCGACCAGCACGCCCAGCCTGGCGGACAGCTCGTCTGCTGCCGCCTGGGAGCGGCGCAGAGAGCGCAGCTCGGCCGCCAGCTGCTCCTCGCGGGCCTGCAGAGCCGGGCGCTCAGCAGGCGTGGCTGAGCGCAGGCGGCCCTGCACACCGTCCAGTTCGGCCGACACCCGCTCTGCACCTCGCAGGGGCGCACCCAGGGCTGCCCCGGCCCGGGCCATGCTCCACTGCTCCTCCACGGCTGCCGCCGCCACCGCTGACGCCCGCGCCATGTGCTCTGCCAGTGGCCCGGGGGGGCAGTCCCTGGCGAACTGCTGGAGCTGCTTGCGGGCACGCACCGCCCTGGAGGCAAACCCTCTCCAAGGTTCGGGCACCGCCCACGGGTCCACTCGGGCCGGGCGCCGCACGGCCCGACGGCGCAGGACGGCCCTGCGCCGGACGAGGGCCCACCCCAGGCGGGCGCCGTAGCCGACAGCTCCCAGCCCTACCGCCACGGCCAACCCGAGATGAGCGGCCTCGCCTGCGGCCACCCCGGCGCCTGCCAACACGATCGCGCTCGGCGATGCGGCCGCACGGGCCACGCTCGGCAGACGTTGGGCAGGCCGCTTCTCCAGCACCCTTCAGAGGCTACGCCGCCCCGGGCACCCGCCCCCTCCGCGTTGCACGGCCGCGACAGGGACTGGTAGAAACGCTGTCGCACGCGCAAATACGCCCTTTCTGCGCACTTGCCTGTTCGCGACTCACGAGTACCGACCCTTGCGCCAGCCTCCCCGCGTCCGCCACCCCCGCCATATCGCCCTGGCCGTGTCGGCCCTCGTTCTTGCAACGTCGGCGGCGACGGCTCCCGCCGTCCAGGCAACGGCCGCTCCGACGCCCGGCAGCGGGCACCCCAAAGGTGCGGGGGGAGGCATCTCCCGGCTCGGGCCAGGCCCCGACTTCGTACTGCAATGGGCGCGCGGGCCCTTTGCCGCCGACCGGGGTAACCCCATTGCCATGTCGTCGCCCATGGTGGCCACCCTCGACGGCTACGGGCCGGCCGTGGTGGTAGGGGACCGCAGCGGCTACCTCTATGCCTTCCATCTCGACAACGGGACGCCGGTGGCGGGCTGGCCCGCCTACGACGGCGGTGCCCCGATCGACTCGACCCCATCGGTCCAACCGATGGCGGGCTCCGCCCTCGACAGCGTCTTCGTCGGGGAGGGTAAC
>JAKACE010000211.1 GCA_021821705.1 Actinomycetes bacterium
GTGACCGTGTGCCCGTTCGTGAGCCGGTACGCGGCGTCTGCGAGCTGCTCGGCCTCGACCCCCTCTACGTCGCCTGCGAAGGCCGCATGGTGGCCTTCGTGGCACCCGACCGCTCCCAGGCCGCCCTCGCGGCCATGCGCGCTCACCCCTACGGGGCAGAGAGCGCCGACATCGGCGAAGTGGTGGCCGACCCGGCCGGCCTTGTCCTCGAGACCACCGGCTTCGGAGGGCCCCGGGTCCTCGACATGCTCGTCGGCGACCCCCTCCCCCGGATCTGCTGAGATGGCCTCCCGGCTGGCGGTCCGGGCGAGGGGCGTCGTCCAGGGCGTCGGCTTCCGGCCCTTCGTCCACAACCTGGCCGTCGAACTGGGCCTGAGCGGCAGCGTGCGCAACGACGCCGAAGGGGTGCTCATCTACGTGCAGGGTGAGGCCGTGCCCCTCGGCGAGTTCATGCGCAGGCTGCTGGCGGACGCCCCCCCGCTGGCGGAGATCGAGGCCATCGAAGTCTCCACCGGCCAGGCCGGCCCCGGCGAACTCAACGGTTTCCACATCCTGGCCAGCGGCGGCGGGGGCACCGGCGGCGGGGGCACACTCATTTCCCCCGACACTGCTACGTGCGAGGAATGCCTGGGGGAACTCTTCGACCCCTCGGACCGCCGGTACGGCTACCCGTTCGTCAACTGCACCAACTGCGGGCCCCGCTTCACGATCGTGACCTCGACGCCATACGACCGGCCCAACACCACCATGGCCGCCTTCGAGATGTGCCCGGCGTGCCGCGCCGAGTACGACGACCCCGCTGACCGTCGGTACCACGCCCAGCCCACTTGCTGCCCCGAATGCGGTCCCAGGCTGAGCCTTGTCGACGCCGCCGGGCACCCGCTGGCCGGCGGTTCCGATGCCCTCGAGGACGTGGTCCAGATGCTCTGGTCCGACAAGGTCGTGGCCGTGAAGGGGCTCGGCGGCTTCCACCTGGCCGCCCTGGCGTCCTCGGACCTGGCAGTGGGTAACCTGCGCAGCCGCAAGCACCGCGAGGACAAGCCTTTTGCCTTGATGGTCGCAGACCTCGTCCAGGCCGGACGGTTGTGCACGCTGAGCGAAGCCGAGGTTGAACTGTTGGTCTCTCCCGAGAGACCGATCGTGCTGGCCGAGCGGCGGGCCGGGGCCACCTGTGCTGCGGCCGTGGCTCCCGCCAGCGCCACGCTCGGCCTCATGCTGCCCTACAGCGGCCTGCACCACCTCCTGGCCGGCCGCCTCGGTGAGCCGTTCGTCCTCACCAGCGGCAACGTGTCGGATGAGCCGATCGCCTACACCGACGAGGACGCCCTGTCCCGCCTCGGCGGCATCGCCGACGCGTTCTTGTTGCACGACCGGCCGATACACATGCGCACCGACGACTCCGTGGCCCGGATCGTGGCCGGGCGCCCCGTGCTGCTACGCCGTTCGCGCGGCTTCGTGCCCCGCCCCGTGCACATGGGCGCCTCCTCCCCCGTGCCGGTACTGGGCGTAGGGGCAGAGCTCAAGAGCACCTTCTGCCTGCTCGAAGGGGACCGGGCCTTCGTCTCGCACCACATCGGCGACCTCGAGAACTACCCCACCCTGCGCTCTTTCGAGGAGGGTATAGAGCATTTCTGCCGCCTCTTCGAGGCCGAGCCCTCGGTCGTGGCCCACGACCTGCACCCCGAGTACCTCTCGACCAAGTACGCGCTTGGCCGCAGCGGTGTCGAGTTGGTAGCCGTTCAGCACCACCACGCCCACGTGGCCGCCTGCCTCGCCACCAACGGGCACGACGGCCCGGCCATCGGGGTGGCCTTCGACGGCCTCGGCATGGGCGACGACGCGACGCTGTGGGGTGGCGAGATCCTGGTCGCCGACCTGGCTGGCTACCGGCGCATCGGGCGCCTGGAGCACATGGCCCTGCCGGGTGGGCCGGCCGCCGTGCGCCAACCGTGGCGTATGGCTGCCGCTTACCTGGACGCCGTCTACGGCGACGACCTGCCGGCGGGGTTGGCGCTGCCGCTCAGGCACGCCGACCAGTGGGCCCCTGTCGTCTCGCTGGCCCGGATGGGCCGGTCAGCTGACCGCTCCGGCATGGTGCCGGCGGCCCCGGTGGCGTCGAGCGCCGGTCGGCTGTTCGACGCCCTGGGAGCGCTGCTGTGCGAACGCGACGTCGCAGGCTACGAGGGCCAGGCCGCCATCGAGCTCGAGACCCTGGCGGCTGCCGCAGGCATAGAGGGTGCCGAGCCTTACACCTTCGCCATCACGGGGAGCGAGCCGTTCGTACTGCCCGGTACGGGCCTGTTCGCCTCGGCCGTTACCGACCTGCTGACCGGTGCGCCACCCGCTGTCGTCGCCCGGCGCGCCCATGCCACCATGGCCTCGATGGTGGTGGCGGCCTGCGAGCGCGGGCGGGTACTGGCGGGGGGGCTGGACGTGGTCGCCGTCTGCGGTGGAGTGTTCCAGAACGCCCTGCTGAGCCGCCTGGTGCTGGACGGCCTGGAGGCTCGGGGCTTCAGGGTGCTGACCAGCAAAGCCGTGCCGCCGAACGACGGCGGCATCAGCCTGGGGCAGGTGGCGGTCGCCGCCGCCCGGCTCAGGCTGCGCCGGTAGGCCTGGGACGATGACCGACCGGCCTGCTCAGCGGAGGGGCGAGCCGCCAGAACTAGCATTCACCGTCGTGGCGCCCGGACTGGTCAACGACGAGGCCCCTTCGAGCTTCGTCTGCCCTCGCTGCTCGTCGCCCGTGCATGAGCGCTTCTACGGCCCGTGCGAGGCATGCCGTCGCCAGCTGCGGGCCGAACAGGGCTCCGATGGCACCGGAGCGGCCGAGCCCGAGCGCACGATGTTCGAGCCCAAGATGAACGTGGTCCCCAACCACGTCGCCACCAAGGACGACTGAGACGCTGGAGCGCTGGGCGGGCGTCGTAGTGCGCCGCCCCACTCTGTTCATAGTCGCATGGGCTCTCGCCGCCGGCTTGGGCGGGCTGGGCGCCCTCCATCTCTCGGCCCTGCTGTCGACTTCGCTGGCAGTGCCGGCAAGCAGCTCACAGGCCGCCAATGCCGTGCTCACCCGGGACTTCGGCGAGAACGTCGAGGGCACCTACACGATCGTTCTGGGCACGGGCGGCCCCGGCGCCCCGGGCGGCGGGCGTGGGGCCGTGGAGGCCATGCGCCAAGGCGTCGCCGTCGCCGCTCGGGCCGTTCCGACCGGGCACGCTTCGGCGCCCCAGCAGGCGTCGGGCGTCGTCTACGCCAACGTGGGCTCCCGCCTCGGCCTGGACCGGGCAGCATCGTACGTGCCGGCCCTGCGCCGCGCCCTCGAGCGCGCCGGGCTCGGCGCCGCCTATGTCACCGGGACGCCTGCACTGCAGTACGACATGAGCGGGTACCTGGCCGCCGACCTGCGGGTAGGCGAAGCCGTGGCCGTCGCCGCAGCTCTCATGCTGCTCGTGTTGGCGCTGGGCCCCTCTCTCGCCGTTGCCGTCCCTTTCGCCGTTGCCCTGGCCACCACCGGCGTCACCTTGGGCATCGTCTACGTCCTGGCCCACCTGTGGCTGATGGTCCTCTACATCCCCAACCTGGTCGAGCTGATCGGCCTGGGCCTGGCTGTCGACTACTCGCTGCTGATCGTCCACCGCTACCGCCAGGAGCTGGGTGGTGCAGCCGTGGGGCCGGCCGTTGCGGCCACCCTGGCCACAGCCGGCCGTGCCGTGGTCGTCTCGGGCTTGGCCGTGGCGTCGGGACTGGCGTTCCTACTGTTGGTGCCGGTGCCGTTCATCCGGTCGTTGGCGGTGGCCGGCCTGCTCGTGCCCCTGGTCTCGGTAGCCGCGGCCCTTACGCTGCAACCAGCCCTGCTGGCCGTGCTCGGGCGGCGCGCCCTGGCCGGGCGCCGACTTGGGCGCCGCCCCCACCCCGGGGCAGGGCCACCCGGCAGCGCGCCGCCCGGTGGATGGCAACGCTGGGCGGACCTGGTCATGCGCCACCCCGGCCGCGCCTCGAGCGCCGGCCTGGTGGTGCTCGTCGCCCTGGCTGCGCCGGCTGCGCAGCTGCGTCTCACCCCGGCATCGGTCACGGCCATCCCTGCGTCCATGCCGGCGGCCCGGGGCCTCCGGCTGCTGCGGGCGCGGGTGGGCCCGGGCGTGGCGACCCCGATGGAGGTTGTGGTCGACTCGGGCGGCCCGGGACAGGCCCTGACGCCCGCCATGGACGCGGCGACGAACAGGCTGGCGAACGAGCTACTGGCCCAACCCGATGTCTTCGTCGTCGCCATCGGCAACAAGGGCCAGTACGTGGCCGACAACGGTCGCTACCGCAGGACCGTCGTCGTCGCCCGGGACGACTTCGGCGGCGCTGCATCGCAGGCACTGGCCAGAGCCACACTGTCGCGCCTGGTACCCCAGGCGCGCTTCCCGGCCGGTGCACGGGTGTACGTGGGAGGGGCTCCGGCCCAAGGTGAGCAGTTCCTGACGGCCGTGTACGGCACTTTCCCTTGGGTTGTGGCCCTGGTTGCCGCTGTGGCGTTCGTACTCTTGGCCCGGGCAACGCGCTCGCTACTGGTGCCGCTCATGGCGCTGGCCCTCGACGCGGTGTCGGTGGCCTGCGCCTATGGGGTGGTGGTGCTTGTGTTCCGCTACGGGGCCGGCGCCCACCTGTTGCACCTGTACCACGTGAGCCAGGTCGAAGGCTGGGTTCCCGTGTTCCTGTTCGCCCTGCTTTTCGGACTGTCCATGGACTACGAGGTCTTCTTCGTCAGCC
>JAKACE010000212.1 GCA_021821705.1 Actinomycetes bacterium
CCCGCCCAGGGCCGGCGCTCGGTGTGGGAACGGCGGGCCGGGCACCTCGGCGCGGCCCGTCGACCCGGGCCGCCCGTCGACCCGCCCGCCCGTCGACCCGCCCCGCCCGTCGACCCGGCCCGCCCTGTTAGGGTGGGGCGTGGTTGGGGAGTAGCCCTCAGCCGGGAGGTCGACATGCTGGTGCCAGCTGGCACCCGGCCCCCGGGCCCGCTTCGGCGGGTGGGCGAGACCATCCGTCCGGTCATGTCGTCGTGGCCGAGCGGTGGTCCGGCCCCGCTCGGCGGAAAGGGAGGCTCAGCTCCATGTCGCCCGCCGTTGCCCTGGCGACCTTCCCCCTTGTCTTCGTAGCCGAACTGCCCGACAGGAGCATGTTCGCCAGTCTCGTGATGGCCACCCGGGGCCGTCCGCTCCATGTCTGGCTGGGTGCGGCCGCGGCCTTCGCTGTGCACGTTGCCATTGCCGTCACCCTCGGTGCCGCCCTCTTTGCCGTTGTGCCGCACCGGGCGGTCGAGGGGGTCATAGCGGCCGGGTTCAGCGCCGGGGCGGCGTTGGCGTGGCGGGCGTCGCGCTCCGGGCGCCGGGAAGAGGTCCGGGCTAGGCCGGGGCCGCACAGAGTGGCCCTGAGCGCTTTCGGCGTACTGTTTGTCGCCGAATGGGGTGACCTCACCCAGATAGTGACCGCAAACCTGGCGGCCAGGTACGGGGACGCCCTGTCGGTCGGGCTCGGCGCCGTGGCCGCCCTGTGGGCCGTCGCCGCTCTGGCCGTGACCGGGGGGCGCACCCTCCTGCGCCTCGTTGACACCCGCAAGGCCAACCAGTTCGCTGCGGCCGTGCTGGCCGCACTGGCAGGCTACGCAGCCTGGGCTGCGGTGGCCTGAACCGTTCGTAGCGGTTGCGCACGGCTGAGCACCCGGAGAGTTCAAGGCGCAGATGAGGGCCCGGACGGCTGCTCGGGCCCGACGGCTTCGGCGGCCGCCACCGGCTCTGGGCGGCTGGTGACATAGCGGCGCAGCGCGACGAGGCACCAGACCGCCTCGACTGCCCCGAAGGGCCAGGCCCCCGATATGAAGCCGTAGCTCGAAGAGAGGGCGCAGCCGACGGCGAAGGCGGCAATGTAGCGTCGGTGCCTCCTCTCCAGGGCGTACATGCCCATCATGAAGACGAGGACGACGACTCCGTAAACGGTGACGGCGCTCACCGGGGCCGCGTCTCGGACGCCGGCTCCTGGCGTGAGCACCGCCCACGGTCGTGCAGGACGCGCTCACCCGCCGACGGCGGGGCAGCTTCGGGGCCGGCCACCCTCACACGCTAACCCTGGGCCCGGACGCACAGGCCGCCCCAAGGGTGGCGGGGACAGCCGGGCCCGTTGCCGGAGGCATAACCGGGGCCGTCACCACCAGGTCGCTGGTGCCCGTGCCCGTGCTCGGCCCCGCCCTCGGTCCCGTCGTGGGTGCGACCGTCGGTAGCGAGCCCCCTCAGCGCACCACCCGGGCGGAACCGCCCTTGCTGAGGTGGGCAACTTCGGCGAGCGTGGCCATGGAGGTGTCCCCGGGTGTCGTCATGGCCAGAGCCCCGTGCGCCACTGCGTAACTGAGAGCCGCGGACATGGGGAAGCCTTCGAGCAGCCCGTAGATGAGCCCGGAGGCAAAGGAGTCTCCGCCGCCCACCCGGTCCAGCACCTCGATCTCGGTGCTCTCGGTGGCCTCGATGGCTCCACCGCGCGCCCAGCAGATGCCGCCCCAGGCGTTGCGCGAGGCGGAACGTACCTCGCGCAGGCTGGTGGCGATGACCTTGAGATCGGGGAAGTCGGCGGAGACCTCCGACATCATCGATGCGTAGGCCGTCCGGTCGAGCGAGGCGAAGCTGCTGCTCCCGGCCGGCACCGGGTAGCCCAGGGCGGCGCTGAAATCCTCTTCGTTGCCGAAGACGACGTCGCTCAGCGATACCAGGCGCCGGTTGACCTCGGCGGCCTTTTGGCGGCCCCCGATGGCCTGCCACAGCGAAGGCCGGTAGTTGAGGTCGTACGACACGACGGTGCCTGCGGCCCGTGCGGCGAGCATGGCCTCTTCGACTACTCCGGGTGTGCTGGGGGACAGGGCGGCGAAAATCCCTCCGGTGTGGAACCACCTGGCGCCCTCTGTGGAGAACACGGCGCTCCAGTCGACGTGTCCCGGGGCCATCTGGCTGGCGGCCGTGTTGCCCCGGTCGGAGCACCCAAGCGCCCCCCGAGGACCGAACCCACGCTCGGTGAAGTTGAGCCCGTTGCGCACGCTGCGGCCGACACCGTCGTAGGCCACCCAGCGCACGTGGTCGGTGGCAACCCCGCCTTGGAGCATGAGGTCCTCCACCAGGCGGCCCACCGGGTTGTCGGCCAGGGCGGTCACGACCGCCGTCCGGAGACCGAAGCAGCGCCGCAGGCCACGAGCAACGTTGTACTCCCCGCCACCCTCCCACGCCCGGAAGCTGCGGGTGGTGGAGACCCGCCCCTCGCCCGGGTCGAGGCGCAGCATCACCTCGCCGAGGGCGACCAGGTCCCAGCGGCAGTCGGCGCCGGCCCGAAGGTCGATCACCGGCCGGGCGGGGGCGGCCTCAGCCACGGCCCCGGGCCTGTGCCACTATGGCCAGCGCTTCAGCGGCGAGCTTGCTCACATCGCCGTACCGGCGCTCGGCCAGGGCGGAACTGGGTACCATCCAGCTGCCCCCGCAGGCGGCCACGTTCGGCAGAGCGGCGTAGCCGGCAAGGTTGCCGGCATTGAGCCCACCCGTCGGAACGAAGCGGGCGGCGGGCAGCGGGCCGGCCACGGCCTGGAGGAACCTACGGCCACCCATGGGCTCGGCCGGGAAGAACTTGACCAGCTCCGCACCGGCCTCGGTCGCCTTGTGAACCTCGGTCGGGGTGCAGGCTCCCGGTACCACCGGGACGCCCCGCCTGAGGCACGTGGCCATGACCGCCGGGTCGGTCAGGGGGGAGACGACGAAGCGGGCGCCGTTGTCCATGACCGCCGTAGCGTCCTCGACGCTGAGCACGGTGCCCGCTCCGACGATGGCGTCCGGGAAGGCGTCGACCAGCCTGCCTACGACATCGATGGCTCCCGGTGCCCGCAGGGTCACCTCGACGACCGGGAGCCCGCCCGAGCACAGGGCTTCGAAGACCGGTTCGGCGAGCGCCGGGTCGGTGAAGGTCACGACCGGGACGACGCCAAGATCGGCGATGGTGGCGACTGTGCCTGTCCCGGGCCCCGTCACAGGACCGCTCCGATCTGCCAGGGGGTGAACTCCTCCTCGCCGAAGCCGAGCGCCTCGCTCTTGCTCGGCCGTCCGGAAGCGACGTCTAGGACCTGGCGGAAGATCTCCTCCCCCAGGGTGGCGACGGTGGCTTCGCCGTCGAGGATGGTGCCACAGTTGACATCCATATCGTCCTCCATGCGCCGGTACATGGCGCTGTTGGTGGCAAGCTTCAGGCAGGGCACAGGCTTGGAGCCGAACACCGAGCCGCGCCCGGTCGTGAAGCAGACCACGTTGGCTCCCCCGGCCACCATGCCGGTGACGGACACCGGGTCGTAGCCCGGCGTGTCCATGAAAACGAAGCCAGGCGTGTCGATGCGCTGGGCGTACTCGTAGACGGCTGTGAGGGGGCTGCTACCAGCTTTCGCCACTGCGCCGAGGGACTTTTCCAGGATGGTGGTGAGGCCGCCCTCCTTGTTGCCTGGGGAGGGGTTGTTGTCCAGGCTGGCACCCAGGGTGCTGACGTAGCTCTCCCACCACCGGATGCGCTCCACGAGACGCCCACCGACCTCGGGTGTCGTTGCCCGCCGCGTCAGCAGGTGCTCGGCGCCGTATATTTCAGGCGTCTCGCCGAGCACGACGGTGCCGCCCTGCTGGACCACCAGGTCGGCGGCCGCGCCCAGCGCCGGGTTGGCGGTGATGCCGGAGTAGCCGTCCGAGCCTCCGCACTCGAGCCCGAGGACCAGTCTGCTGGCTGGTACCGGCACGCGCTGGACCACGTTGGCGTGCTCTGCCATCTCCATTACAGCCTTGATCGCCTTGTCAACGGTGCTGCGTGTGCCACCCGACTCCTGGATCGTCATGGTCACCACCGGCGCCGTCACCTCCGGACCGAAGTCATCGGTGAGGGACCGGACCTGGTTGACCTCACAGCCGAGGCCGAGGACGACGATCCCGGCGAAATTGGGATGGGCGGCGTAGCCCGCCAGGGTGCGGCGCAACACATCGAAGCCCTCGCCCGAGCCGGCCATACCGCAGCCCGACCCGTGGGTGAGGGCCACTACGCCGTCCACTCCCGGGAACTGGTCGAGGAGCCCGAAGTCCTTGTGGAAGCGGCCGGCGACCATCTTGGCCACCGTCGCCGAGCAGTTGACGGTGGTCAGGATGCCGATGTAATTGCGAGTTGCCACCCTACCGTCGGATCTCAGGATGCCCTCGAAGGTGGCCATCGAGGCCGGGGGGCCGAGGCGGGCGGCCTCGAGGTCGGCGCAGTAGGCGTAGTCGTGGCCGACGGGGGCAAAGGCGAGATTGTGGCTGTGAACATGCTGGCCCGCGGCGATCGGGCTGGTGGCCAGCCCGATGACCTGGCCGTACTTTCGGACCTCACCTCCGACGGGCACGTCCGTGACGGCCACCTTGTGCCCGGCGGGCACGTCCTCGGTTACCCGCACGACGATGTCACCGACCCGCAGGTCGGTGCCCGCAGGGGCACTGGCGCCCACCACGGCGACGGCGTCGTCGGGGC
>JAKACE010000213.1 GCA_021821705.1 Actinomycetes bacterium
CGGCCTGATCGTCATCGGGGTGGTCGCCATCGTCGCCATCGGCGGCCTCATCAGCGGGCTCGACAAGGCTGTGTTCAATTGGGTGACAGCCCAACTTCAGCTCGGCTGAGGCGCCGGGGCCGGACCAGGCCACCGGGAGAGGTGAGCGAGCAGGGTTCGGCGGTGCTCCCGGGAGTCCTGGCTCTGTTGGTCCTCATGACCCTTGTCGTGGGGTCGCTCAATGTGGTCCTGGACGAGTACGCCAAGGGGGCGTTGCGCTCTGCCGTCGACGAGGGCGCCCAAGCCGGCGCTACGAGCGGCTCGACGGCGCTGTGCGCCCAAACGGCGGTCCGGGCCCGAAAAGGCCTGCTGCCGGGCCCCTACACATCGCGTACCGTCATAACCTGCCGTGTCGAGGGCGCCTTCATGCAGGCATCGGCAACCGCCCGCCTGCCGAGCCTGCTGCCTTTGGTGCCCGCCGTGACCGTGCACCTGATCGGGCTGTCGGCCATCGAGGGGGAGGGCTCGTGAGCGCTTCGGTGTTCGCCAGCCGCACCCGTAGGGACGAGGGTGAAGCGACAGCGCTGTCGCTCGCACTGGGGGTCGGGTTCATCGTGCTGCCCGTCCTGGTCCTCGTGCTGAGCGTGCCGGTCTGGGAGCAGAGGGTCGTGGACGCACAGGACGCAGCTCGGGCAGCCGCCCGTGCCCTGGCTGTGGCCCCGGACTGGGCCGCCGGGGCCATGGCAGCGGACAGCGCGGCCCGGGACCTGTTGCAGGGAGACGGCGTCGGTGCCTCGCAGGCCAGCTTGGACCTGCGAGGTTCCCTGGCACCGGGTTCGACCGTAACCGCCGTGGTCACGGTCCAGGTGCCGGTGGGAGTGCTCCCAGGTGTCGGCCGGGTCGGACATCTACAGTATTCGGCCACTTCCAGCCAAACAGTGAGCATGTACCGGAGCTCTCCGTGATGGCGGCCATGCATGTGCGGCCAACGCGTGGCAGTGACGAGCGTGGTGAGGCCGCCGTCGTCTGGTGCCTGCTCGTAGCCTGCCTCCTGCTGCCACTGGCCGGGGTATCGGTCGACCTGTGGCATGCCATCTCGGTACAGCGCCGGCTCCAGTCGGCAGCTGAGGACGCGGCGGTGGCGGCCGCATCTGCAGTCGACATAGCCAGGTACCGGGAGGCCGGGTGCGTAAGCCTGGCGCCGGTGGTGGCGGCACAGATGGCCCGCCAGGCGCTGGCCCGCCAGTCTCTCGGCGCCTCGAGTTCCGCTGACATCGTGGTCAGCCCGGGTGGGGCGACCGTAAGTGTCACGCTAGAGCAGCCGGTGCAGCTGACCTTGCTGCGCATCGTCGACGGCGGCCGGCCCATCCTCGTGGCCGCCAGTGCGGTTGCCCGGGCAAACCCCACGAGCGGCAGCCCGCAGTGCGGGCCGTGAGCGGGCCTGCGCGGGCGGGGACCGGGCTTGCCAGGGCGGGGACCGGGCCTGCCAGGGCGGGGACCGGGTTCATCCGGGCCGTGCACCTCGAACAGCGAGCCTTCACCCGTCACGGCCATGCCGGAGCATGGGCCTGTTGGCGCACCGGGGCCGTCGCCATGATCGCCGTTGCCGGTTACAGGCGCCGGGCTTTGTCCGATATGAGCGCCGTTTGCCTGCTGGGCCCAAGCCCGATGGGCAGCCTGGTCCTCGTCGCCGTGGCCTGTGTGGGCATGCTGGGGTTGTCCGCCGTGGCCCCGATGGCGGCTCTGGTTCTTGCGGCAGTGACTGCCGCGTCGCTCTGCCCCGGTCCAGCAGCATGGCGCGAGCGCCGGTGCAGGCGACGGCTGAGGTGCTTCCGGCCTGCCGGGAAGTTCGTCTACGTCCACTGGCTGGCCAGTTCCGGTCAGGGTGCGGGGGCCCGCCTGCTAGGTGTGTTGGCGGCGGAGGCGTCGGCACGGGGCGAGGTTCTCGTGCTCGACGCCTGCGGTCCCCGGCTGACTTCGTACTACACGAGCCTGGGCTTCCGGATCCTGGCCACGGCCGGCCCCCGGGGTGCGCCGGTGCCGACCATGGCACGTCTGGAGCTCAGGGGACCGGTGCGGGAGCCTGAGCCTTGAGCAAGACCCGTAACAGCCGTGGCTGGGTTGACGCCCTGCTGGTCGTGGCCTGCGAGTGCATCTTGTTCGTGGTGTTCCTGCGCTCGGGGCACCTGCTTGGCACCGTGCCGTTCGGGCACCTGTCGGACTGGTTGGCTTCGGTCGGGGCGCAGCGGGCGCTCACCTCGCTGGTGCGCCTGTTCGGCTTGGCCGCGTCGGGGTGGCTGTTGGTCACGACCGTGCTCTACGCAGTGGCTGTGGTCAGCGGCCGCCGGCGGCTGGCGCTGGGACTACGTGCCCTGGCTCTGCCCTTCGTCCGCCGCGCTGTCGACACGCTGGCAGCGGCCAGCCTGGCCGCTTCCTCCCTCGGTGCCGGCCCAAGCCTGGCCAGCGCGTCCCGGCCGCCGGCCGCCGTTGCCCACACCGGGCCCGGCCACGCCGGTTCGTTGCGCTGGCCAGGCTCTCGACTGGCGTTGCCGGCGACGGCTCCGGTCCGGCCCGAGCACAGCCGCGACCGGCGGCCCCACCTACCTCACCCTGTCCCGGCCGCGCCGGCCGGCGCACAGGACCAGGAGGGTGCGGGCGTCGGGAGCACGACGCCGCCGGGGACCGAAGGCCTGTCCCCTGGTACCAGGTACGTGGTAGTCCGGCCCGGCGAGTGCCTGTCGGTGATCGCCCAGCGTTACCTCGGGGATTGGCGCCGTGACGCGGAGATAGTCGAGCTCAACCTGGGCCGGAGGCAGTCCGACGGGCGTTCTCTCAGCAATGGCCACTGGATATACGCGGGCTGGGTGCTCGTCATGCCTGCAGACGCAGTGGGGGCCCTGCAGGTGACGCCCGAAGCGCCCCCGTCAGCTGTGCCGCCCGCGGCCCGCTCCGTGTCGCCCGCGGCCCCGATGACGCCGCCCACGGGCCGCACCGTGCCGTCCACGGCCCCGACGACGCCGCCCAAGGCCCCGACGGTGCCGCCCACGGCACGCACTGCGCAGGCGGTCGACCCCGGGGTGGAGCCGATGGCCGCCAAGGTGCCTGCGGTCGGGGTGTCTCATGTCCCGCCGCCCCCCCGGCCGTTGCCAGCTGCCCCGGCCAGAGTTGGTGGCCCGACGGGGGGTGCCGCTCCGCCAGGCGCGCCGGGGCGGCTCGACGGGCACGGGCCGGGGCGAGGGCGCAGGCAGGCCCCGGCCCCGGGGCCCGGGGTAGGAGCGCTGGCAGCAGCCGGGGTCGTGTGGTGCATCGACCGGTCACGCCGTGAACAGATGTACGCCAGGCCACGCGGCCGGGTGATACTGCGCGATCGTCCCGTCGTGGAGGCGGCGGTGGCGCGGGCCAGAGCTGTTTCGGCTGGGGAGGCCCTGGAATGGGTGGACAGCGGGCTACGGTACCTGGGCGGCCTGGTAGGCCAGCTGCCGCACGGGGCCGGGCCCGACCTGGTGGCCGTGCGCTGCGGGGAGGGCGGCCTGCAGGTGCTGCTGGCACCCGGGGCCGGGGAGCGCATCGGGTGGTTCCATAGCGCAGGCCAGGGTTGGTACCGCCTCGATGCCGACGTTACCCTGCCCGAGCTGCGCGCCCTGGCCGAGCACCGCTGGCCGGTGTGGCCGGCGGTGGTCATCCTGGGGGCCCTGGAGGGGGACGCGCTGCTGGTGAACCTGGAGCACACCGGGTACTTGGCGGTGGAGGGGGCCGGCGAGTCGGAGGGGGCCGGGGAGGCGGAGGGGGCGGGGGAGGCGGCCCGGCTGCTCGACGATGTTGCCCTACAGCTGGTGAGCCTCCCGTGGTGCCAGGAAATGCTCGCAGGGGTGTACCTGTTCGGGCACCCCGGTGTGGCTTTGCCCGGTGCCAGGGAGAGCCTGGGAGCTGAGGCGGACCAGGTCGTCGAAAGGCTCCTGAGGGTTTCGGATGCGCACTGCTCGGTTGCCGGTGGGACGTCGTTGGCCTTCGGGCGGGCTCGTGCTGCCGAGGCGCTGCCCAACATCGCCGTTTGCTACCCGGGGACCAGTCCGCAGCACCTGGAGGTGCTGAGGGCAGCGGCCGTGCCCCAAAAGAGCGCTGTCGTGGTGCTTTCGGCCGGGTACACCAGGGCTGGGCCCTGGCACCTGCGCCGGCAGGGGCCGCTGTGGGTACTGCAAGGGGCGTTGGAGGGCTCGCCGGTGCACATGTGGCTCACGGCGCACACTGCCACGGACGCACCCCTGCTGGCCGAGGCCGTTGCCGCGGCCACGGCGGGGCACTTCGGCCCTCCGCCGGCGCGGGTGGTGCACTGCGGGGACGGTGCGGTTGTCGCCGCCCTGCGCTACGAAGCGCCGGCAACGAGCCAAGGCGAACAGGCGGGTACCGGACCGGGAACAGCCGAGCCGGCGCCGGGCCCGGCCACCGAGCCATCGGGAGCGCCCGAGGAGCAGGGCCAGCTCGGGCCCGCCGGGTGCGCAGCGGAGGTCCGGGTGCTCGGCCCGGTCGAGGTGAGCGGGGGCGGGGTGAACGCGGTGGAGAGCTCCCGCAGGATGGCGGCTCTCGGGGTCCTGGCCTACCTGGCGCTACATCCCCGACCGGTAGCGGCCGAAGAACTGGCGACCGCATTGTGGCCGCTGGACGCAGCCGACGACTGCAGCAGCGGGCCGCAGCGCAAGACCGTGATGAACGTGATCTCGAGGGCCAGGGCGCTCGTCGGCTACGGCGCCTCCGGGGC
>JAKACE010000214.1 GCA_021821705.1 Actinomycetes bacterium
CGTCGTCGGTTTCGAGCTGGTGCGCCTCGAGCTGGAGCTGTCCAGCCCCTGGGCCAGCGGCGCCGGCAGTTTCGCCCGCCGCGACAGCTTCCTCGTCAGGGCCGTCATGGAGGAACGGCGCTGGGATGGCACGGTGGTGCAGGAGGGCTGGGGAGAATGCGCCGCGCTACCCCATCCGACCTTCAGCAGCGAGTACACCGCAGGCGAGCTCGAAGTGGCGGAGAGGTTCCTGGTGCCCGCCGCTCTTCACTGGGGCGGCGGCTCCGCCTCGGAGCTGCCCAGGGTACTGGCAGGTACAAAGGGCCACGGCTTTGCCAAGGCGGCCCTGGAAGCGGCCGTCCTCGACGCCGAACTGCGCCTGAGCGGGGTGGGGATGGCGGACCACTTCCTCAGCTGCTCGACGCCTCCAGGCCAGCGGCGCCGGTCCGTGCCGGCGGGGGTCGCCCTGGGACTGGCCACCTCGGTCGGAGCGCTGCTCGACGAGGTGGGAGCCCGGGTGCACGATGGCTACCGGCGCATCAAGCTCAAGATCCGCCCGGGCTGGGACGTGGCACCGCTCAGTGCCGTCCGTGAACGCTGGCCGCACCTGCTCCTGTTCGCCGACGCCAACGGTGCCTATTCGGCCATGGGCCCCGAACGCGCAGCCGAGTGCCTCGCCCCTGTGGCTGAGCTCGCGTTGTCCTGTTTGGAGCAGCCTCTTGGCGACGACGACCTGCTCGGCCACGCCCAACTGGCACGGCTGCTCCCCGTGCCGTTGTGCCTCGACGAGGCGCTTTCCTCGACGGCGGTGCTCGAGGCCGCGCTGGCACTGGGCGCCTGCCAGGTTGCCAACATCAAACCGGGACGCCTGGGCGGCTATGGGCAGGCTGTGGCAGCCCACGACATCTGCCTGCGCCACGGAGCCGGAGCGTGGGTGGGCGGGATGGTTGAGACGGGGGTAGCCAGGGCGGCGAATGTGGCCCTGGCCAGCCTTCCCGGCTTCACATTGCCCGGTGACGTGTCCGCTTCGGGGCGTTTCTTCGACCATGACATCGTAGAGCCGGGCTTCGGGCTCGACGCCGAGGGCGCCATCGCTGTGCCCGCTGGCGCCGGCTCGGGTGTCCAGATCCGCTCTGACGTGGTGGCGGACTGTTCGACCTGGAGGAAGTGGTTCCCGTCCGAGGGATGACCGCCACGTCCTCGTCGCGCGCTACGGTGCGCCCCTGATGACCTTGCCCCTTTGGCCCGAGGGCCCCGCGCCGGGGGGCCAGGCCAGGCCCGAGCCGAGACGCCTGAGCCTCGTCCGCCTGGCGGGCGAGATCGCCCGGGCGTTGGCAGCGGTGGGGCGGGTCGCCGTGGAGGGAGAGGTGTACCGGCCACAGGTGTCGCGGGCCGGGCGGACCTATTTCATCCTCAGGGACCGCGCCAGCCAGCTCCCGGTGGCGTGCCCGGCCAGAGCGGCCAGACGCTGCCGTGCCGTGGATGGCGAGCGGGTGGTCGTGGTCGGCTCGCTGTTGTGGGGAAACGACCGGGGCCAGCTCGTCCTCGAGGCCGAGGAGGTCACGCCGGTGGGAGCCGGTGCGGTGGCGGCCATGCTGGCCGAGATCCGGGCCAGGTTGGCAGCGGACGGCCTGCTCGACAGGCCCCGGCGGCACCTGCCCAGGCTCCCGGCGCTGATCGGGGTGGTGTGCGGCACCGAGGCCGCCGTGCGCCGGGACATCGAGTCCGTCGTGGCGGCCCGGTTCGCCGGTTACCCCGTGTGGTTCGAGGAGACGACTGTCAGCGGCCCCGGCGCGGCGATTTCCATCGTGGATGCCCTGCACCGGGTTTCGCGCCGCCCGGGCGTGGAGGTGGTGGTGCTGGCCCGCGGCGGCGGTGACGCGACGGCGTTGCTCCCCTGGAGCGACGAGGAGCTGTGCCGGGCGGTGGCCGCCTGCCCCGTCCCGGTCGTGTCGGCGATCGGGCACGATCCCGACCGTCCCCTCTGCGACGATGTGGCCGACCTGCGTTGCGGCACGCCGTCCATCGCCGCCCACGCCGTGGTGCCCGACCGGTCCGTCCTGCACGCCGAGCTGGCGGACGGCTTGCGTGAGGCCGCTATGGCGATGGCTGCAAGGACGGGGGCGGCCCGTGACCGCGTCGCCAGGGCCACTCCCAGCGGAGCTCTCGCCATTGGCCTGGAGCGGGCGCAAAACCGCTGGAGGCGTGACGGTGAGCGCCTGGTCTGGGCACACCCCGGCGTGTCAGCCCGACGTGGGGCCGAGCGCCTGGCCTCGTGCGACTGGCAGGGCCCGATGGAAGCCAGGACCGGCATCGCCAGGGAGCGCCTGGCATCGGCTCATCGCCATGCGCTCTCCCTGTCGCCCCAGCAGGTGATATCCAGAGGCTTCGCCGTGGTCCGCCGCCAGGACGGCCAGGTGGTCCGTGACCCCGGCGAGGTGGTCGACGGCCAGCTGCTCGAGCTGACCCTGGCGCGGGGGCGCCTGGCCGCATATGCCGCCCCGGCCGGGCCGGGGAGCTCGGTCCGGACGCCGCATGTCGGGTCGTCAGGCGCAGCCACGGGCGGCGGGGCCAAGCGGCGTGAAAGCAGGGCCGGCCGGCCCCGGGCGACGGGGCGCTACCGAGGGGAGGATGCCGGGTGACGGCAGGTACTGGTGACGGGGCCGGGCGTGACGACGTGGTGGCCGAGGGCGACTTGGCGGCCGGGCCGGGGGCACCGGCCGAGTTCGATGCCGCCCTGTGCGGCGTCGCCGGCCCCCTCGATGAGATGTCCTTCGAGCAGTTGCTTGGCGCCCTCGAGGCGGTGACCGCCAGGCTGGCCAGCAGCGAGCTGGGTATCGAGGCGGCAGCAGCGCTGTACGAGCAGGCCGAGATCCTTCATGCGGCCGCAGGTGAGCGCCTCGCCGCAGTCGAGGCCCGCATAGCCAGGCTGCGCGGGCCCGGCTGAGACCGGAGCTTGCGCGCACTCTACGGCCAGGTCAGGGCGAAACAGCGGTCGTCGAGCCGGCCGGGCGACCAGCGCCCCCACTGGCCGTTCATTGCCCGCTTGGTCACTTCGGTCCAGGCGATCACGTCGGGCCGGGCGATGCGTCTCACCGTCTGCACCAGGCCGCCCTCGAAGACCTTGTACCCGGCCCAGCACCCGGGGTAGTCCTTGGTCGAGCCCACCTCGCTTATGACCAAGCGCCCGTGGCGGTAGAGCCGGTTGCGGTGGCGGTGACCGCAGGTGACGAACGTGGACGGGTTGGCCTCCTCCAGGGCGCGCAGCAGTGCCCGGCTCTCGGCGAAAGGTACACCGGGCGGGTAGCAGGTGGGGTAGCGGTGCAGGTCTGGAGGGTGGTGCATGGCCAGCCACACGGGGCCCGGCGCGGCGGCGGCGAGCTCGGCCACCAGGGCAGCCTGCTCCACGGGGACGTGGCCCCGGTGGTAGCGGGGGTCTGCGTGCATGGTGTTGAGCAGCAAGAGGCGTAGCCCGGGGATGTCGAGCGCCCGGGGTTGCAGGGTGACGGGCGAACCTGCGTGGTCCAGGATGCCTATCACGTTCACCCCCAGGTGGCTGTCATGGTTGCCGAGGATCGAATGGGTGCGCATAGGGGCCGCGGCGAGCAGGCCGGCGACATCGCGCACCTCGGCCGGCGCCGAGTCCCGTGTCAGGTCCCCCTTTACCACCAGTAGCTCGGCTCCCCAGTCGGCCGCCTCGGCCACGGCTGCCTGCCACGCCCGCAGCGGGTAGGGCGTCGTCCCCGTGTCATGGATGCGCCCCAAGATGCCGAACTGCTTCTCGCCGATGTGGATGTCGGAAACCGTGGCGAAGCGAGCCAGGAGGCGCCCGGGTGGCGGCAACAGCGTGGTCAGGCGGCAGGCCCGGAAAGCGGGGACGCCCCTGGCACTGGCGACGACGTCGTAGGTCGTGCCCGGGCTCAGGCCGTCCACAACGACCGAACCCGGTCCCGCCGGCCACCGGGGCCCGAGCTGGCGCCGGCTCTCGCCAAACGGGCTCGCCGGTCCGTTCGGCAGGTGGCCAACGCCAGCACCGTCGCCGCCTCCCCTCCTGGCACCGGCGAAGCCCGGCTGCAGGTCGGCCAGTACCGGCCTGTCGCCGCCCGGCTTGCCGAGGGCGATCACTGCCCGGGGCGCAGGAGAGGGACGGACCGCGAGGTCGCCGACCTCGATGCACAGGTCTTCGGCCGGCGAACCTCGCCACACCAGTTGGGCTGAGGTGTCGTCGACGCCGAAGACCTGGACGGGCCAGGGCCCGCCCGGCCCCAGCCAGTCTGGTCGGGGCCGGCGCCCGTCGAGCTGGGCCGGGCTGAGGAAGGCCAAGCTCCCTAGCCGGCGTATTGGCGCAACGCCTCGGCCAGGCCGGGCCTGACCCGGCCCCTGAACGCCAGGTTGATGCCGAGGCGCTCGCGTGACTGCGCGATCTGGCGCTCGCCGTGCGCCGGCGGGTGGTCCTCGAGCCAACGCTGCGCCCGTGCCGCCATGTCCTCGCCGGCCGCGGCCAGGGCCGGGAGGGAGGTCAGCACCCGCGGCACCACCTTGGGAGGCCAGCGGTCCTGCATCTTGTCCCAGTGAGCCTCGATGGCCTCCCAGGCCAGGGCACAGCCCTCCCGGCGGCCGAGGATGCCCATCACCAGGTAGGGCGCGTCCTGCAGGCGCACCTCGCCCGAGAAGGCAAGCTCGATGGAACGCCGGAGGAGGGCCGGTTCGGCGAAGCCGGCCAACGAGTGCAGGAAGCGGACCTCGTCCTGGGG
>JAKACE010000215.1 GCA_021821705.1 Actinomycetes bacterium
ACATCGCCTGCTCGAAAGCCGGCGTCGGCGTCACGTCGACGACCTTCCCGCAGTGGCGGCACACCAGGTGGTGATGGTGCTCGGTGATGTCCTCGGCCAGCTCGAAGCGCGAGTACTCGTCGTTGGCAACCACCCGGCGCACGACGCCTGCCTGCTGCAGGTCGACGAGGTGGCGGTACGCCGAGCTGCGAGGCAGGCCGGGTGCCTGCTCGGCTATGTCCTCGATGCTGACGGGGTGGCCGGCGCTGGCCAGGAGCTCGACCAGTACCCGCCGGCCGCTCGTGTAGCGCTGGGACACGTTGCGGAGGCGGCCCTCCACCAGGCCGTGCAGGCCCTCCCTGGTCATCGTCTCGTCGGTTCCCCGGCTCACCGGCTCGACCCTACCGCCGGCGCCGTCCGGGGCCGGTGCCCCCAGGCCTTGGCCCCCCGGCCCAGCAGGTACCAGAGCACCGCCGCCACGCCCACGAAGAAGCCCAGGGGCCAGTTGCTCCAATAGGCGCCCACCAGTGCCGCCCAGGTGGTCACCAGCGCCAAAAGCACGGACAGGCCCAGGGCGACGCCGGGCCGGGCGGTGAGCGAACGCGCCGCCGCCGGCGGCCCGATCATGAGACTGAACACGAGCAGGGCCCCGACGACCGGCAGGGCCAGGGTCGTCGCTGCGCCGATGGCGAGCAGGAACCAGAAGTTGACAGCGGCGGGGCTCACGCCGCCGGCGCCGGCCAGTTCCGGCGCCGCCGAGGTGAGCAGCAGGCGCCGGTACGAGACCAGCACCAGGCCTGTGCAGGCGGCGGCCAGGCCTACGGTGGGCCACAGGTAAGCCGAGCTGACGGCGAGGGGCTCGCCGAAGAGAAGGGAGAAGGTCTGCTGGGCGTACTGGGAGCCCACGCTCAGAAAGAGCGACCCGGTGGCCAGCATGATCACCAGGACCAGCGCCGTGACGACGTCGTGGCGTCCCCGCCGGCCCCAGCGGGCCAGGGCGCCGACGGCCAGGAACGAGAACACCCCGGCACCGAGCAGCGTGCTCGTGCCGAGCAGGGCGGCTGCGGCGGCACCCGTGAAGGCACCCTGGGGTATGGCGTGGGCAGCGAAAGTGCTCCCCCTGAGCACGACGAAGAAGCCAACGACGCCCGCGGCCACAGCGACCACGCTCGTCGCCTCCCAGCTGTGGAGCATGAAGGCCGAGAAGAGGCCGGAAAGCACTCAGGACCCCCTCCCGGCCGGCTGCCGGCGAGGGCGTCGGCGCACACCGGCCCGGGACACAGCGTAGAAGGCCGTGACCAGGGCCACGACGAAGAAGCTGACGGGCCAGCCGCGGCCCACCGGCGGCCAGGAGTAGCTGTCGTAGGCGAGCACGATGCCGGCCCAGACCGACACCACGGCAATGGCGCCGGCCCAGGCCATAGCCCGGCCGGGCCGGCTGGAAAGGCCCAGGGCGGCCGCGGCCGGCCCTACGAGGAGCGCTGTCGACAGCACGGCCCCGATGGTCAGCGCCGAGAGCGCTACGGACGCAGCCAGGGCGCCCAGGTACATGGCGCTGACCAGGCGGGCCCTCACGCCCCTGGCAGCTGCCAGTTCGGGGCTCACCGAGCCGAGCAGCAGAGGACGGTAGGCAGCGGCGACCACGGCCAGGGCGGGGAGGCCGAGAGACAGTACCCAGGGCCAGTTGGCGGCGCTGACGGCGAAGATCGAGCCGAACAACACGGACACGGTGGCACCGCTGGTGCCCTGCCTGGTGGTGCTCAGGTACAACAGCAGGGCGGACAGCCCGAGCGCGCCCCCGAGCACGGTGCCGGTGACCAGGTCCCGGTCTCCGCGTTGACGAGCTCCGAGGCCCTCCATGGAGGCGGCCCCTGCCGCCGCCGAGGCGGCGAACCCCAGGACCGGGCTGATCCCGAGCAGGACTGCGGCCGAACCACCCGTGGAGGTTATGTCGGCGAAGGCGTGCCCAGCGAAGGCCTGGCCCCGCAGTACGGCCAGGACCCCGACGGGGGCACAGACGAGGGCTACCACGGCGCCCATGACCAGGGCCGCCTGTACCGGGCCGTTCGAGAAGAACCCGGGAGCGAACACGGCGTGAAGGACGCTCATCGCCAACCGCTGCGGCTGGGCTCGGGCTCGTCGGCGAGGACGCCGGCGCTGGCTGGTACTGCGTCACAGCCGTCGTCACGATGAGCGTCGTCGCCGATAGAGACTATGACCCGGCCGTGGGCGTGCAGCACGTCGACGTGGTGGCCGTACAGGGAACTGAGGACGTCGCTGCGGACGACGTCCGCCGTTGGGCCGGTGGCGGCCCTTCCGCCGGCCAGGTACACCACCCGGTCCATGACCCCCATGAGCGGGTTGACGTCGTGGGTGGACATCAGGACCGCGATCCCCTGCTGCCTTGCGATGCAGTCGAGCAGGGCCACTGTGTCCCTGGCACTGCGCAGGTCGAGGTTGGCAAGGGGCTCGTCGAGCAGGAGGAGGCGGGGGCCGCCGGCCAGGGCATGGGCGACCAGCACGCGCTGCAGCTCGCCCCCGGACAGCTGACCGACTCGGGCGTCCGCCAGGTGGAGAGCCCCCACCCCGGCCAGCAGCTCCTCGGTGGCAGCCCGCTTGGCCGCCGACGGCCACGGCAGGCCCCACCGGTGCCCGTCCTGGCCGAGCTGCACCAGGTCGCGGGCCCGGATGGGCAGGTCGGGGTCGAGCACCACCTTTTGGGGCACGTAGCCCACCGGCGGCCGCCTGCCCCGGCTGCCGGCGACGCTGACATGTCCGGCAGAGACGGGCGTGAGCCCGAGCACCGCTCTCAGCAGGGTCGTCTTGCCCGCTCCATTGCTCCCGATGAGCCCCGCCACCTCGCCTTGGCACAGGTGGAAGGAGACGTCGCTCAGCACCTGGCGGCCACCAAGGCGTACGCCGAGGCCCTCGACGTCCAGGACGGGCAGGCGCTGGCCCGGCGGCGTCGTGCGCCGGCCGGCGTCGGCCCCGGTGGGTACGGCCCCGATGGGTAGGGCACCGGCGGGTGCGGCCCCGGTGGGTGTGGCCGGTGCTGGGAGGGTTGGGTCGGGCATCAGGGACCTCATCTGTCAGAAGCTCACGGTCGACCGGCCGTGAGCCACCGCCCGGCTGAGGGCACGGACTTCGGCCATCATCCAGGACTGGTAGTCGTAACCGGGGGCGGGCATGGTCTCGTAGACACCGACCACCGGCACCCCGGCTCTCCTGGCCACGGCGAGGAACGCCGCCGTCACCGGATCCGTGACCTGGACGTTGTAGAGCAGCGCCTTCACCCGGTGGTGGACCAGCAGCGCGTCCTGAGCCGCCACGTCCTGAGGCGAGGGGTCGGTACCGTCCATGACGGCCGTCTGCAACGAGGGCGGCGTCAGGACCCGCGCACCCGCCGCCGCCAGCATGAAGTCGGCGACAGGTTCGGTCACCGCCACCGGCGTGGCCGGATAGGCCTTGGCGAAGGCGGCCAGGGCCTTGCGCCAGGGGGCCAGGGACTTATCGAAGGCCCTGGCACGTGCCTCGAAGTAGCTGGTGTGGGACGGCTGCAACCGGGCCAGCTGGCGGGCCACGGCGGCGGCCACGAGCGGCATCGTGCCCGGTGAGTACCACAGGTGTGGATTGAAAGTCCCGGGGTGGGGGTGGACCAGGTCGGCCACGACGACCACACGCTGCCCGGGCGGCGAGGCGGCTGCCTCCAGCTTGCTCATGAAGCTGTCGTAGCCCAGCCCGTTCTGTACGACCAGCTGCGCCTGGCTGACCTCGGAAGCCAACCGGGCACTGGCTTCGAAGGCGTGGGGGTCAACGTCAGGGTTGCTCATGACCGCCGAGACCGCTACATAACGCCCACCCACCTGGGATATGACGTCGGCGTACTGGTTCTCCGCCCCGATGGCCAGGGCTCTCGCACCGGGCGCGCCTGTCGCCTCCCCGGCGCAACCGGCTACGGATCCCGCCGTGACAAGCAGGCACGTGCCTGTGGCGAGCACCCGCGCCAGCCGCCGGCCGGCAGAGCCAGGGCGGCCGGCAGGACCAGGGCGGCCGGCAGGACCAGGGCGGCCGGCCCGGCCGGTGCAGTCGCATTGCCGGGTCGCCCGCGTCACGAGACCATACTAACCTGAGAACCAGTCTCAGTACCAACTTTTGTCGGGCTGAGCGCCGCCCCGGTGACGGGCACCAGGGCGTTCGCTCGCCAGGCGGGGCGCCGGGGCGTCCCCGCCCCCGGGGGCCGGGCCGGCGCTTGGCCAGCGGCGCTTCTCGCCTGCCATACTCGGCGCCCGGTGCCTGAGAAAGCTGACCTGGTGCCCACCCCGGGCCCGCCCCGCTCCGTGCCGGCAGCCCAGCCCTTCAGCCATGCTCCTCGCTCGGGGGTGCACGTGGTGGACTGGGCCTGTGAGCTCGTCGGCACGGCACTACTGGTGCTCGGTGGGCTCTCGGCCGTGTTCATGGACTTCGGCCGCGGCTCGCCCACCGTCTCGTTGGTCCACTCCCATTCGCTACGCCTGCTGCTCACCGGTGCGCTGTTCGCGGCCTGTGGGTCATTGGTGGCCGTGTCCCCGCTCGGCCGGCGCAGCGGTGCCCACCTCAACCCGGCCGTGACGCTGGCCTTCTGGCTGCGCGGCCATGTGCACCCCCACGACCTGGGGGGTTACATCGCCTCCCAGTGCTGCGGTGCGATCGCCGGCGCCTACGCTGTCAAATGGCTCTGGGGTACTCGGGCCGAGCCGGTCCAC
>JAKACE010000216.1 GCA_021821705.1 Actinomycetes bacterium
TGGCGCCGCCAGACCCGGGATCAAGATGCACGAGCGCGTTCGTGGGTATGCCGACGCCGTCCTGGAGGGCGTCGGCACCGACATAGGCGAGGTGGCCGGGCAGCTCGTGGCCTTCTCGGCGATCTTGCGCGGCTCGGGCGACCTTCGGGGCGTCCTTGCCAACCCGAGCGTGCCATCGGCTTCGCGCCGGGCCATCGTCGAACAGCTGCTGACGGGCAAAGCCAACCCGGTCGTGGTGGCACTGTTGCGTTTCGCGGTACAGGACGGGGCGGCCGCCGACTATGAGGCCGACGTGGATGGCATCGCCGCCGCCGCCGCAGCCAGGCGCGACGGGATGGTCCCGCTGGAGGGTTGGCAACTCGGCCGCACGGCTGCGTCCGAGCGCCTGGACGGCTATGCCACAGCGGTGCTCGGGCCTCTGGACGAGCGCGGCCTGGGCAGCGTGGAGGACGACCTGTTCCGCTTCATGCAGATCGTCGAGGGCAGTGAGGACCTGAGGTCGGCGCTCACGACAAACGAGGTCAACGCTCAGGTGCGCCAGGCGCTCGTGCGTGAGCTGCTGAGCGCGAGGACGAGCAACGAGGTGGCCCGCCTGGCCTCCTACGCGGCCGGGTGGGGCCGTCCGCGCGACTACCTGGTCCACCTGCGCCACCTGATCGACCAAGTCGCGGCTGAAGCCAACCGGCGGGTGGCCGACGTGAGGACCGCCGTCGAGCTCTCGGACGACGAGCGTACGCGCCTTGCGGCCGCTCTGAGCCACTTCACCGGTCATCCGGTAGCAGTGCGCGTGACGCCACAGCCGGATCTTCTCGGTGGTTTCGTGGCTTCCGTCGGCGACACGGTGGTCGACGCCAGTTTGCGACGACGCCTAGAGGAAGCCCGCGAGCTTCTTTTCGCTCCGTCCCCGCTGTCCGGGGCGCAGGCGCGCCATCCGGACGAGCACTGAAAGGACTTCTGTTCCATGGCTGAACTCAGCATCAATGCGGCGGACATCGCCGCGGCATTGAAGAGCAATGTCGCCGACTTCTCACCCGGGGTCACGGCGGAAGAAGTTGGCCGCATCCGCGACATCGGCGACGGGATCGCCCGCATAACGGGGCTGCCCAACGTTGCCGTCAACGAGGTGCTCGAGCTCGAGGAGGGCATGACCGCCCTGGCCCTCAACCTGGACGAGGACTCCATCGGCGCCGTCGTCCTCGGCGAGACCGGCGGCCTGCAGGAGGGCCAGCTGGTACGGGCGACGGGTCGCATCCTCTCGGTCCCGGTCGGCGATGCCCTGCTCGGGAGGGTCGTCGACCCCCTCGGCCTTCCCATCGACGGCCTCGGCCCCGTCCCGGCCACAGAGAACCGCCGCCTCGAGGTACAGGCGCCGGGCATCGTGTCGCGCCAGCCCGTGAAGGAGCCCCTCCAAACCGGCATAAAGGCCATCGACTCGATGACCCCGATAGGCCGCGGCCAGCGCGAACTGATCATCGGCGACCGCAAGACGGGCAAGACGGCGATCGCCATCGACACCATCATCAACCAGAAGGGCCAGGGCGTGAAATGCATCTACGTCGCCATCGGCCAGAAGGGCTCTACCGTGGCGCAGACGGTCGACACACTGCGCGCCCACGGGGCGATGGAGTACACGGTCGTCGTACACTCGCCGGCGTCTGACCCGGCTCCCTACAAGTACCTGGCTCCCTACACCGGCTGCGCCATGGGGCAGCATTGGATGGAGCACGGTGAGCATGCCCTGGTCGTCTACGACGACCTGTCCAAGCAGGCCGAGGCCTACCGCTCGCTGTCGCTGCTGCTGCGGCGGCCACCCGGCCGGGAGGCCTACCCGGGCGACGTGTTCTACCTGCACAGCCGGTTGCTGGAGCGGGCAGCCAAGCTCTCGAACGAGCTGGGTGCCGGTTCCCTCACGGCGCTGCCGGTGGTCGAGACCAAGGCGGGGGATATTTCCGCGTACATCCCGACAAATGTCATCTCCATCACCGACGGCCAGATCTTCTTGGAGACCGACCTGTTCTATGCCGGTATCCGGCCGGCCATGAACGTCGGCCAGTCGGTCTCCCGGGTCGGGGGTAGTGCCCAGATCAAGGCGATGAAGTCGGTCTCGGGTGCGCTGAAGATCAACCTTGCCCAGTACCGTGAGCTCCAGGCGTTCGCCACCTTCGGATCGGAGCTCGACCGGGTTTCGCGGGCGCAGCTCGAGCGCGGCGCCCGTTTGACCGAGCTGCTCAAGCAGCCGCAGAACTCGCCCATGCCCGTCGAGGAGCAAGTCGTTTCGATTTTCGCCGGCACAAACGGTTTCGTCGACGACCTGTCGGTCGAGGACGTGCGGCCGTTCGAGGCGGCATTGCTGCAGCACCTGCGGGCCAACCGGCCCGAGCTGCTCGAGCACATCCGCACAACCAAGGACCTCCCCCCGGTCGACCAGCTCGAGGCCGCCATCCGCGAGGTGAAGCGCGGCTTCGTCACGACCGGCCCGACGCCGGCTCATGGCAGCGGCCACGGCGACAACGCTGAAGGAGCTGAGCTGGTGGCGGCACCGTCCTCCCAGGGCGCAGAGGCGTAGCCAGATGCCCGCCGGTCAGGAGCGGGTACTGCGACGCCGCATCCGCAGCGTCCAGTCGACCCAGAAGATCACCCGGGCGATGGAGCTCATCGCTTCGTCGCGCATCGTACGCGCCCAGCAGGCGATAACAGCGGCCAAGCCGTACGCCGAGCACATGCAGGCGGTCGTTTCCGAGCTCTCGGCCACGCCCGAGGCCAGGGGGCACTGGGTGTTCGCGGGCGGTGGGGACGGCAAGGCGGTGGTCGTCATCGGTGCCGACCGGGGCCTGTCCGGCGCCTTCAACAGCTCGGTGCTGAGGGTGGCGGACGACCTGTTGTCACAGCTGTCGACCCGGGGCCCCAGGCCGGCCGTCGTGGCCGTCGGTCGCAAGGTTGTCGCTCACTTCAATTTCAAGGGCCAGCCCGTTGCGGACCGCTTCGAGGGCATGGCGGACAGGCCCCGGTTCGAGGACGCCCAGGCGATCGTGGCGGCCCTGCAGCGCCACCTCGAGACGGGCTCCATCGGCGAGGTGCACGTGGTCTCCACCCGTTTCCTGAGCATGGGCACTCAGCGCCCCCAGGCCCGTCGACTGGTGCCCATCGAGCGCAGGGACGAGGACCGCAACACGGCGTTCGAGTTCGAGCCCGATCCAGCCGAGATCCTCGACCGGTTGCTGCCGCGCTGGCTCGAAGCCGAGATCTATGCAGCGATGCTGGAGTCGGCGGCGTCCTTCCACGTAGCTCAGCAACGGGCCATGAAGGCCGCCACGGACAATGCCGACAAGCTGATCAAGACCCTGAGGCGGGCCATGAACCGCGCCCGCCAGGACGCCATCACCACCGAGATCATGGAGATCGTCGGCGGTGCGGAGGCGCTGCGCCAGGACGACACCGACGACGCGGGGTCGAACCGGCAAGAAATGTACGTCTTCCCAGAGGCCAGTTGAACGGAGCCAATGTGAGCATCGCCAGCCCCACAGCATCTACTTCCCCCGCCGGCGCGGCGCGCCAGGACGGGCGGGTCGTGGCCATCGCCGGCCCTGTCGTCGACGTGGAGTTCCCGCCCGACAGCCTCCCCGACATCAATTACGCGGTCGAGATGGAGATCGAGCTCCAGGGCGAGCGCACCAAGGTCATGGCTGAGGTCGCCCTTCAGATCGGTGAGGGGCGGGTGCGTTGCATCTGCTTGAAGCCCACCGACGGCTTGCGGCGAGGGACCCCGGTGCGCAACCTGGGTGTCGGCATAACCGTCCCGGTGGGCGACGCCGTCCTGGGCCATGTCTTCAACGTCGTGGGAGAGGTGCTCGACTCGGACGAGCTCGGCGCTATCGACGACCGCTGGGAGATCCATCGCCCACCGCCCGCCTTCGACGCCCTCGAGCCCAAGTCGCAGATGTTCGAGACGGGCATCAAGGTCATCGACCTCCTCGAGCCCTACGTCCAGGGCGGCAAGATCGGCCTCTTTGGCGGCGCCGGCGTCGGCAAGACGGTGCTCATCCTCGAGCTGATCCACCGGGTCGCCGAGCAGCACGGCGGCGTGTCCGTCTTCGGCGGCGTGGGCGAGCGCACGCGTGAGGGCAACGACCTCTGGTTGGAGATGAAGGAGTCCGGCGTCCTCAAGCGGGCCGCCCTCGTCTACGGCCAGATGGACGAACCGCCGGGCGTGCGCCTGCGGGTCGGCCTGTCTGCTCTCACCATGGCCGAGTACTTCCGGGATGTGCGCAACCAGGACGTGCTCCTGTTCATCGACAACATCTTCCGCTTCGTTCAGGCCGGCTCCGAGGTGTCGACCCTGCTCGGTCGCATGCCATCGGCCGTCGGGTACCAGCCGACGCTGGCCGACGAGATGGGCGAACTGCAGGAGCGCATCACCTCCACCCGTGGGCATTCGATCACATCGGTGCAGGCTGTCTATGTCCCTGCCGACGACTACACCGACCCGGCGCCCTTCACGACCTTCACCCACCTCGATGCGACGACCGAGCTGTCCCGCGAGATCGCGGCCATCGGCATCTACCCTGCGGTCGACCCCCTGGCGTCGAGCTCCAACATCCTCGCTCCCGAGGTCGTCGGGGACCGCCACTACCAGGTGGCCAGACGGGTGCAGCAGGTGCTCCAGCGCAACCGCGAGCTGCAGGACATCATCGCCATCCTCGGCATGGACGAGCTCTCG
>JAKACE010000217.1 GCA_021821705.1 Actinomycetes bacterium
CGGAGCCGCTGGCCGACTTCCGGCGGAAGACACCGGGGGCCTGGGTGGTACAAGCTGGGAGGGTGGCTGGAAGCAGAGTTGTCGAGGTTGCGGGGTTGCGCAAGGCCTACGGCGGCACGGTCGCCGTGGACGGGCTCGACCTCTCGATGGAGCAGGGCGAAGTGCTCTCGCTGCTCGGGCCAAATGGGGCCGGCAAGACCACCACCGTCGAGATCCTGGAGGGCTACCGCCGCCGGGACGCCGGCGATGTGAGAGTACTGGGGGAGGACCCCGAGAGGGCCGGTTGGGCCTGGAGGGCTCGGCGCGGCATCGTCCTGCAGAGCAACGAGGACGTCGTCGACCTGACCGTCTCCGAGTGCGTCCGGCACTTCGCCTCGTTCTACCCGCGCCCGGCGTCACCCGCCGAGGTGATCGAGCGGGTCGGCCTGGAGGCCAAGGCCGGTGCATATGTCCGTTCGCTGTCGGGGGGCCAGCGGCGCCGCCTGGACGTGGCCCTTGGCATAGTGGGACGCCCGGAGATGGTGTTCCTGGACGAGCCGACCACCGGCTTCGACCCCGAGGCACGGCGCCAGTTCTGGGAGGTGGTGAAGGACCTGGCCAGGGAGGGCACCAGCGTGCTGCTCACCACCCACTACCTGGAGGAGGCGGAGGCGCTTGCCGACAGGGTGGCGGTTGTCAACCAGGGCCGGGTTGTGGCCTCGGGCCGGCCAAGCGAGCTCGGAGGGCGCCAGGAGGCGGCGGCCGAGGTTTGCTGGCTCGGGCCCGGTGGTTGGCAGCGGCGCACGACAGAGCGGCCGACAGCCCTGGTACGCGAGCTGGAGGCAGCTTTCGGAGGTGAGGTGCCCAGCCTGAGCGTTACCAGGCCGAGCCTGGAGGACGTCTACCTCCGCCTGATCGGCACCGTGCCCCCCGCTTCGCCCCAGGGAGGGGAGCGATGAGCGGGACGACGTCGGTCCATGAGGCGCCAGGAACGGCGGTCGCGGCCGGAGGGTCACCCAGGCTGGAGGCAGCCTCGTCCAACGGCGCCGCCTCGAGGCTGGCGCGGGCCAGCTTCTCGCGGGCCGGGGTCGAGCTGCTCCAGTTCTTCCGCAGCCGCGACGCCGTGGGCTTCACGCTCGCCCTACCCGTTGTCATGCTCATCCTGCTGGCTTCGATATTCACCCACCGGGTGAACGGGACCCCGGTGGCGTACAGCCAGATCTACACCACCGGTCTGCTCGCCGGTGGCGTGGCCTCCACCTGTTTCCTCAACCTGGCCGTGGTGGTGGCGGGGGAGCGCGAGAACGGTACCCTCAAACGCCTGGCGGGCACGCCGATGCCCCGCACCGCCTACTTCATGGGCAAGGCCCTCATGGTCCTCACCACGTGCGCCCTGGAGACGGCTGTGCTGCTGCTCTTCGGCCACTTCGTCTACAACGTGCAGTTCCCCGCTACAGCCTGGCGGTGGTTCACCTTCGTCTGGGTGACAGTGCTGGGCGCCATCTCCTTGGCACTGGTGGGCTTGGCGTTCAGCAGCCTGCCTCGTTCGGCCCGCTCGGCGGCACCCGTGGCCAACCTGCCCCTGCTCGTGCTCGAGTTCCTCTCCGGGGTCTTCGTGCCCTTCACTTCTCTGTCGAAGACCATCTACGGGATCGCCGGCATCTTCCCCCTCCGCTGGATCGCCCAGGGCTACCGGTCTGCCTTGCTGCCCCAGTACTTCGTCCACATCGAGCCCACCGGTGGGTGGGACCACGCCCAGACGGCACTGGTGCTCGGGGCCTGGTGTGCGGTCGGCTTGGCCGTGGCCGCCCGGACCTTCAGGTGGACGGGCAGGGGGGAGCGGTGAGCACTGCACCGGCACCGGGCACGGGCGGTCCCGCCAGCCTTCTCGGCGCCCTCGCAGGGAACCCACCAGGGGACAGGCATGCCTGGGATGCGTTCATGCCGTGGTGGCACCTCGTCTTTGCTGCCGTGGTGGCAGTCACCGCCGGCTTGGTGGCAGTGCAGGATCTGCCAGCCTGGAGGGTGGGCACGGTCCTGGGCCTGCTGGCCGTCCTGGCAGGCGCTTACGTGCTCACGCCGGCGAAGTTCGACTGGGGACGGGGCCGCCTGGCCTACCTGGCATTACTATTCGTCGTCTCGGGTACGGCGCCGTTCCTCGTGCCCACGGCAGGGATCCTCCTGTTCGCAGTGGTCTCGCACTGCTACATGCTCATGCGGCTTCGCTGGGCAGTCGTCGGCACGGCCGGCCTGCTCCTTGCAACCGGGGGCGCCAACCTCGTGGGCACCGGGTTGAACGGTGCGGTTGTCGCCACCGTCGTGATCTGGGTTGTCCTGGGCATGGTCGCCTCGTTGCTGCTGGGCCGTTTCATCGGCGGGATAATCGAACAAAGTGCGCAGCGAGCGTCCCTGATCGGAGAGCTCGAACGTACCCGGGCCGAACTGGCCCAGCTCAGCCGGAACGAAGGCGCGCTCGCCGAGCACGAGCGGCTGGCGCGTGAGATCCACGATGTGGTGGCTCAGAACCTCACGAGCATGTTGATGCTGGTGAGAGCGGCCGGCGGCTCCCTGGCCCGGGGCGACCAGGCCTCTGCCCGCCAGCAGCTGGCCCTGGCGGACACGGCCGGGCAGGAGGGCCTGCGGGCTGCTCGTGACCTCATAGGGCCGGTGGGCCGTCCGGAGCCCCACGACGGTGCACTGGTTGCCGCCCTGGGACGGTGCTGCGCCTCGCTGGGGGCCAGGTACGGCTTCGAGGCCGTGCTCGACGTCGACGGCACCGAGCGGGACCTGCCGGTGGCGGTGAGCGCCGCGGTGCTGCGTGCCGCTCAGGAATGCCTCGCCAACGTCGGCCGCCACTCCGGCGCCCGTCGGGCCAACGTCCACATCACCTTCGGCGACCAGGACGTGGTGCTGGAGGTGAGCGACGACGGGTCCGGCTTCGACGCCGGCGCCAGGACCGGTTTCGGCACCCGTCAGCTCCGGGCACGCGCCGACGAACTGGGGGGCCTGGCCGAAGTCCTTTCCGCTCCCGGGGAAGGCACCGTAGCGCGCGTCGTGCTGCCGCTGCCGGTGGAGCGTCCTCCGGCCCGGGAGCAGGCCGGAGCCGGGCCGGGGACCGGGCCGCGGTGAGCAGCGGTGAAGCGGCCCCACCGGCAGGTGCAGCCCAGGGCTGGCGCACAGGTGGCAGCGCGCCGCCTGTGCGGGTGGTCGTAGCGGACGACCACCCGGTGGTGCGCGAGGGCCTGAAGGGGATGCTGGCCGGCGACCCCGGCGTCGAGGTGGTCGGCGAGGCCGCTGACGGCAGGGAGGCGGTCGAGCTGGCGGCCCGGCTGCGTCCCGACGTAGTCCTCATGGACCTGCGCATGCCGGTTATGGACGGTGTCGAGGCCACCCGCCTCATCAGCGGCACCGCAGGCCCGGCCCGGGGACCACACCAGGGGGGCACCGGCCCGCCGCCGGCTGTGATCGTGGTGACGACCTACGACACCGACCACGACATCCTGAAGGCCATCGAGGCGGGGGCGCGTGGCTACCTGTTGAAGGACTCTTCCCCCGCCGACATCCTGAGAGCCGTGCGTGCCGCCGCCGGCGGCGGCAACGTGCTTGCTCCCACCGTGGCGGCCAAGCTCGTCGACCGGGCCCGGAGTGCGCCGGCTGCCGAGCTGACAAAGCGCGAGCTCGACATCGTCGCTCTGGTCGCAACGGGCAGGTCCAACGCCGAGATCGGCGAGGCCCTGTTCATCGGGGAAGCCACAGTCAAGAGCCACCTCCTACATGCCTTCGCCAAGCTCGGTGTCAGCGACCGCACGGCCGCGGTGACGACTGCCATCGCCCGGGGCCTGGTAGCCGCGCCGGGAGAGAGCCCCCAGGCCTAGGACCGCGTCCGGGCCCTGCCTCTGCCCCGGCAGGGCGCCGGCCTCCAGGCACCGTCGAGGTCGGCTCGTCCGAGGGCTTCCAGTTCGAGCGGCGGTCCCACCTGGAGTGGTGGGCCCGCCTCCAGCCCCGGACTGTCAGCCCTAGAGCCGCCGTCGAGGCAAGACTGGCGGGGGGGCGGCCACGGCCGTGCCCTGCCGGTGCGGCACCCGTCCCGCCGGCCGTACGTCCGAGGTCGCTACGAGGAGGCGCAATGCAGGTACGCAGACAACACCTGCCCACCAAGGTCGGCCCGGCCGACTGGTTCACCGGTCAGGTGTGGATGGACAGCCTGGCCGGGCCGGACACGGATGCCGGCATCGAGGTGCTCAGCGTCCACTTCACGCCGGGCTCGAGGACAGCGTGGCATTCGCACCCACGGGGGCAGGTGCTCCACGTCGTCGAGGGTGCCGGCTATGTTCAGAGCCGGGGAGGCGAGGTCGAGCACGTGCACGCCGGTGACACAGTGAGCACGGCAGCGGACGAGGAACACTGGCACGGGGCGGCGCCCGGGAGCTTCATGAGCCACCTGGCCGTCCAGCCGGCCAGCCCGGACGGCAGGAAGACGGCCTGGGGACACCACGTCACCGACGACGAGTACCCGGCCGGATGAGCGCCAGCGGGCCGGCTGTGCGGCAGCGTCCTCATGTCGGCCTGCCGCCCTGGCTGGCGGCCTGGCCCGCCGAGCCTGGGCTGTGAGCAGCGGGTTGGTACCATGACCGGCACATGTGGAGGTTGCGCCCGTCGGTGCTGCTGGGGGCCGCCTGGGCGACCGTCGCCGCCTGGCTGGTGAGGCGCCAGCTGAAGAGGGACGGGGTA
>JAKACE010000218.1 GCA_021821705.1 Actinomycetes bacterium
GGGCACTTCCTCGGCTGGATGGTCGGCGACGGCAGTGCCGTGGCCAGCGGCGCCCTGAGCGCGCTGTACGCCAGCCCGGAGGACCGCGAGGAGATCCTGCCTCGGCACAAGAGCCTGGTGACGTGGTTCAACGATGGTTGCGAGCCCGAGCAAAGCGTTCGACGGGATGGCACCGTGCAGCTGCGCCTGGCCCGTCGGGCGCACACCGGGTTCTTCGCTGCCATCGGGCTCACGGCAGGGCGCGGCCAGCGCAAGCGGGCCCCCTGGTCGGTGTTCCAGGCTCCGACCGAGATCGTTGCCTCCTTCCTCCGGGGCTTGTTCGACGCAGATGGCTGCGTGGGCCAGGACGATGACAAGGGGGCCTACGTCGGCTTGGCCTCCGCATCCAGGGACCTCCTGGTCGATGTCCAGCGCCTGCTGTCGACCTTCGGTATAACCAGCACCATCCGGGAAGGAGGCCGGCCCGGTAAGGAGGGCGGCACCACCCCCAGGCGCGATGGCGCCGAGGTTGTGCATGCCGGCCATGGCCACTACGACCTGCGGATCACCGGCCAGGACATCACCGTGTTCGCCGGGGAGATCGGGTTCTCTCTGGGCCGCAAGGCTTCGAGGCTGCACAGCGTCGTCGACGACCGCGTGCGAGGTTCCTACGCCAAGGACGGGTGCACGAGCCTGCTGGAGCGGACAGCCGACGGCTACGAGCTGACGTACAACCTGAGCGAGCCGAGGAACCACTCGTACATCGTCAACGGGCTCGTCGTGCGGAACTGCAGCGAGTACATGCACATAGACAACTCGGCGTGCAACCTGGCCAGCCTCAACCTGCTCACCTTCATGGACGACGAAGGCAGCTTCGACGTCGAGGGCTTCAAGGCGGCGGTAGAGGTCGTCTTCACCGGCCAGGACATCCTGGTCGGCAACGCCGACTACCCCACCAAGCCGATCGGCGAGAACTCGCGCCGTTTCCGTCAGCTCGGTCTCGGTTACGCCAACCTGGGTGCCCTGCTCATGGCCCAGGGCCTGCCGTACGACTCGGACGGTGGGCGGGCGTGGGCGGGAGCCATCACGGCTCTCATGACGGGGCACGCCTACGCCGTGTCGGCCAGGACGGCCGCCCGCATGGGCCCCTTCGCCGGCTTTCACGACAACCGCGACCCCATGCTGGGTGTGCTGAGGATGCACCGGGCCGAGGTGGCCAAGATCAATGAGGAGCTGGTGCCCCCGGAGCTGCTCTCGGCTGCCCAGGAGGCCTGGGACGACGCGGTCGAGACGGCGGAGGCCTTCGGCGTCAGGAACTCCCAGGCCAGTGTCCTGGCCCCCACGGGGACGATCGGGCTGCTCATGGACTGCGACACGACAGGCATCGAGCCCGACCTCGGCCTGGTGAAGACCAAGAAGCTGGTGGGCGGGGGCACAATGTCGATCGTCAACCAGACCGTGCCCCGGGCCCTGCGGCGGTTGCGCTACAGCGAGACGCAGGTCAAAGAGATCATCGCCTACATCGACGAGCACAAGTCGATACTCGGGGCGCCGCACCTGGCCCACGAGCACCTGGCCGTCTTCGCCTGTTCGATGGGTGACAACACCATCCATTACCGTGGCCACGTGCGCATGATGGCGGCGGCACAGCCCTTTATCAGCGGCGCCATCTCCAAGACCGTCAACATGCCCGAGGACGTCACGGTCGAAGACGTCGAGCAACTGCACATCGAGGCCTGGCAGCTCGGGATCAAGGCGGTCGCCATCTACCGAGACAACTGCAAGGTGGCCCAGCCTCTGGCCACCACGAAGAAGGCGGCCGCGGTCGAGGGGGCAACCTCCGAGGCCGAGGCGCACGACGCCGAGCTGGCCAGAAAGGTGGCGGAACTGGAGAAGGCGCTCCAGATGCAGACCGTGGTCGTGAAGAAACCGGTCCATGAGCACATGCCTCGCAGGCGCAAGTCGTCCACGTTCTCGTTCAGGGTGGCGGACTGTGAGGGGTACGTGACCGTGGGCGAGTTCCCCGACGGCCGGCCCGGTGAGGTCTTCATCAGTGTCTCCAAGCAGGGCTCGACCCTGGCCGGCATCATGGACGCCTTCGCCATCTCGGTCAGCATGGGCCTGCAGCATGGCGTCCCCCTCAGCACCTACGTCCGGCACTTCACCAACATGCGCTTCGAGCCGGCGGGCATGACGGACGACCCGGACCTGCGCTTTGCCTCCTCGCTCGTGGACTACATATTCCGCAGGCTGGCGGTCGAGTACATGAGCCCTGCGGACCGCCACGACCTCGGCGTCATGACGGTCAGCGAGCGGATGCAACCTACGCTGCCGGGTGTCGAGGAAGCCAGCATCGTGGACGAGCCCCTCAACTGGGAACCTGTCGGCGAGGTCGAGCTGCGGGACGGGCGCTCGGCGCCGGCGAACGCAGCGGCCCCCGCTCCAGGAACGAGCCCGGCTGTGCCGGCGTCCACCACGCCCAAAGGGGCAGCGAGCGATGCTCCGTACTGCTACCAGTGCGGGGTGCAGATGCAGCGGGCCGGCAGCTGCCACGCCTGCCCGTCGTGCGGTACGACGAGCGGCTGTTCGTAATGTTGGCAGCTAATCAATGTCTCTCGGTTCCGGCCATCAATGTCACAACTTCCTCCATGAAACTCGTGGAGGAGGAATATGCTCCTGATGGGCTCGAGGTTCCCCTCGCTCCGGCGATCTCGTTCGGGCCACCCTCGACTCCCGCGACGCCGAGACTGTCGAAGGAACCCTGCACATCGCCAAGCAGGCTGAGGCCGAACAGCTCGTCCGGCCCGGTCAAGCATCATGCCGCCACGCCCTGGGCCCGCACCAGGTCCAAGCCTGCATTGACTGCATTGGCGAAATCGTCGTCGACAGAAACCACGGCGCGCCCTGCCCGGGCGAGGACCGAGGCGGCGATGGAGGCGCGGTAACCCGAGCGGCAGTGCACCCAGACTTCCCCCGCCGGTACGTCGTCGAGCCTGGCAAGCAGGTCGTGCAATGGTATGTGGAGGGCTCCGGCCAGATGGCCCTCCTCCCATTCCAGCCGGCGCCGGACGTCGAGCACGACGATGTGCTCCCGGCCGGTCAGGCCGGCCAGATCAGCGAAGCCGGCTCGGCGGTGGGTGCCGAGCGCCTCGCCGCCCGACCAGTCCTGGGGGCTACCGCTGGCGGCGGCCGCTGGGCGGTCGATGCCGATGCGCACCAGCTCACGTTGGGCCTCGGCGACCTGGGCGGCCGTTTCGCCCACCAAGGTGACCGGCGTGCCCCAGGGGATCATCCAGCCCAGGTAGGTGGCAAAACTACCGTCCAGGCCGAAGTTCAGGCTCCCGGCGAGATGGCCAGAGGAGAAGGCTGTCCGGTTGCGCAGGTCCACAACCCATTCTCCGGCAGCGATACGCCGGCGCAGTTCGGCCGCGTCCGCTGGTGATGCCGGAGACAGGTCCGGCGCCGCCGGCCCGGCGCTGTTGGCCGGCCCCATATGGGCGTAGTAGGCAGGCCAGGGGCCCAGTCCTGCGAACACGGCATCGACGTAGTCATCCTCGCTTACCAGCAGGGCTGGGTTTCGGTACTTCTCAGCTCCTATCGTCGACTCCGTCCCCTCCGTTTGGGCGGCGGAGCAGAAACTGCCGAACCCGTGGGTGGGGAAAACGCCGGCCGCCTCGGGTAGCTCGCCGGCCAGCCGGCGGGCGGAGGCATGCTGGTGGCGGGCGAGGGAGACGGCGTTCCCAGGTCCGAGGAGGTCGGGCCGGCCGGTGGAGCCGAACAGGAGCGAGCCGCCCGTGAACGCTGCCACCACCTCGCCACCGGCTTCGAGGGCGTACGAGAGATGGGTGAAGGTGTGGCCCGGCGTGGCGATCACCCTCAGGCGCAACGAAGGGCTCACGTCTACGACGTCACCATCGGTGACCCCGACCCGTTCGAAGGCCACGGGGTCGTCGCTGTTGACGTGATAGGCGGCACCCGTTACCTGCGCCAGGGCGAAGCCGCCGGTCACGTAGTCGTTATGGATATGAGTCTCGAAGACGTGGGTGATGCGCACACCGCGCTGCTGTGCGAGCTCGAGGACCCGGTCGATGTCGCGCTGTGGGTCGACCACGAGGGCCGTACTGCCGTCGTGGACCAGGTAGCTGCGGTCGCCGAGCGTCGGCGTGTCGATGCTGACGATCTCGTACACGCGGTCGTCTCTCAGGCGGCGTTCTCGCGGTTGCCCCGCACCACAGGCAGCCCGGCCGTTGACCAGGCCGCCGTGCCGCCTTCCACCGAGCGGGCGTCGAAGCCCATCTGGGACAACCAGGACGCGGCAGTCCGGCTGCGGTTGCCGCTGGCGCAGATGACGTACAGCGGACGGTCGCCGGGCAGGTCACGGGCGGCGGCCTGTACGGTGCCCAGTGGCACCAGCCGGGCGCCGGGCACGTGGCCTGAGCTGTACTCGTAGGGCTCTCGCACGTCTATCACCAGCGCCCCGTCGGCGTGGGCGGCGGCAAAGACGCGAACATCGACTTCCTGGACCACTGTGGACCTCCTGACTGTCGGGCCCGGGCGGGCCATATACCCCCTGGGGTATTTGGAAGGACACAATATACCGCACGGCTGAACATTTCCGGGTGGGTCTCCTCAGAACCCCTGTGCGGGTACCCGCGCAAGGCCGGGGAGCCGGGCGCGAGGTGGGGCTTTGCGGTACCGAGCGCCCAGCAGCCGTGCGCCT
>JAKACE010000219.1 GCA_021821705.1 Actinomycetes bacterium
GGTCGCCACCGGGAGGCCCGAGCCAGTTGGTCTTGTAGTCGGCCACGAAGTAGCGGGTGGCACCCCCGGCCGGCGCCCGCACTACGAGGTCCAGGCTGCCGGTGAGATAGCCCCGCAGGACGTCGTCGCCGGTCCCCCGCACATGCTCCGCCAGCGCGGCCAGGGCCTCCGGGTACGGGCCGAGGGGGCCGTCCCGGTCGACGTGCTCTCGCAGGATGGCCACCAGACCGGCCAGCGCTGTCTGCCCGTAGGGACGGTCACCTCCCGCCACAGGCAGCTCGAAGCGCATCTCGTCGACCCGGTCGGTACGCCCGACGCCACGCAGTGCCAGGCTCCCGAGCGGTCCCCCGAGTGGCGTTGTCACCGCCGCGACCAGGCCCTGTTCGACGAGAGGCAACTGCTCGGGCGGCCCCGGGTAACGGCCGGCGGCCGAGCCCACGACGGCTGCCACCTCCGCCTCGAGGTCCGGAACGGCGAAGTCGATCTGCTCGAGCAAACCGTGGACGAAGGTACCCACCTCTGCCCCGCCCGGCACTGCCGACCACGCCGTGATGGGCAGCCCGGCCGGCGTGCCCCCAGCCGCCTCGGCTGAGACAGGGACGCCGGCCGTGCCCACGCCAGGTGCAGCCTCGCCCGTGCCCGTGCCCGTGCCAGGTGCAGCCTCGTCCGTGACACCCTCGTCCTCAGGCTCACTGGCCACGAGCGCCTGCCGGCGCCCCTCGGCGTGGGCTGCAGCGGTGACACCGGTATAGGACGTCCTGCGCCACAGCGAGTCGATACCGCGCTCGAAGGCGGCAGCCTGCAAACCGTCGTCGCCGGGCAGCAAGCCGTACCGTCCCTCCTCCTGGCCCTCCTCCTGGCCCTCCTCCTGGCCCTCCTCCTGGCCCTCCTCCTGGGCGGTCCCCTCCCCACCCCCCGCCGGCTCCCGCCGGCCAGCACTGTTGGCGGCGGCAAACGGCGCCGGGACGGTGGCCCGCTCGATGCTCACCAACCCTGGGGCCAGGGCGGCCACCTTGTCGAAGGCCGTGCGCACCTGCTGGTCCCGGGGTTCGCGGGCGAGGCCGCTGGCAGCCACGTCACCATTGGGCTGGCGGGAAAGCAACAGGCGGCCGAGAGCGGAGTGCTGGCAGTGCTGAGCCGGCACCCACCACACGACCACCTGGTGGCGCGCCCTGGTGAGCCCCACGTAGAGGTGGCGCAGGTCCTGGCCCCGGCTCTCGTCTACGGCCTGGCGGTAGTGACGGGCGTACACCGGCCCCTCCTCCCCGCCCACGTCCAGCTTGCGCCGGTCACCATCCTCGGCGTCGTGGTAGACGACCGGGGCCCCGGCCCGGTCCCCGGCCCCGGCGTCCCAGGCATAGGGCAGGTACACCAAAGGGAACTCGAGGCCCTTGGCCCGGTGCACAGTCAGGACTTGTACGGCGGGCTCGTCGGAGTCGAGGCGTCGGGTTCGCTGCTCGGCCTCCGTGCCCTCGGGTGCATCCTCCCCGCACCGGCGCGCCAACCAGGTGCGTAAGGCCGCCAGGCCGAGCTGGGGCCCGGTGGCCTGGGCGTGCAGGAGCTCGGCGATGTGCGAGAGGTCGGTGAGCCGGCGTTCCCCGTCGGCGTAGGCCAGCAGCCGCCCTGGAAGGTGCTGGGTTGCGCTTATGTGAGCGAAAAGGCTGGCTACACCGGTCGAACGGACCAACGCCGACCACTCGTGGAGGCTGGCGTGAAGGCTCTCCCATGCCAACTCGTCCGCAGCAGCGATGCTGTCGGCGGTCATGCCCACGAAGTCGGTCAAGGCCGCAGCCACCGCCAGAGAGCGCGACGCGGGTTGTTCGAGGGCCTGCAACAGTGCCAACCAGTCGCGCCCCGAGGCCGTCGAGAGCACGCTCTGGGCTCCCGAGACGACCACGGGGACGCCATTGGCACGTAGTGCCGCCTGCACTATCGCCGCCTGGCGGTTGGTCCTCACGAGCACGCCGATGTCCTGGGGCCCCACAATGGCGTCGGTGGCACCATACCGTCCGACCAGATGAGCACGTGCATCCAGTAGCCGGCGGATGTCGGCAGCCAGGTCCCGCGCCACTGCCGACACAGCCGAACCCTTTTGGACCAGGCCCTTGCGGGTGTGGGACAACTGAGCGTCGTCCCGGTCGAACAACCGGGCCCGGAGAGGTGCGTCGACCGGCGCCCCGGACAGGGCGGGGGCACGGTGCGCCGGCGGGGTCGTAGGCCGCCTGTAGACGATCTCGGGGTGCCCGAGGTGCGCCGGCGACAGCAAGGCGTCCAGGGCCTCGACCAGGGGCTCGTCCGACCGCCAGTTTTCGTTGAGCGTGAAGCGCTGTGAAGGTGGCGCCGTCCTGGCCGCCTCGAGGTAGGCGTAGATGTCGGCCCCACGGAAGGCGTAGACGGCCTGCTTGGGGTCGCCGATGAGCACGAGCCGGGACCGGCCAGTGCCGAAGGCACCACGGACCACCTCCCACTGCACGAGGTCTGTGTCCTGGAACTCGTCGACCAGCACGACCTCGTAGCGCTCGCACAGGCGTGCGCAAGCCGTGGCCCCCCTCCCGGGTGCGCTCAACGCCTCCGCCAGGCGGACCAACAGGTCGTCGTAGGTCAGCATGTTGGCGTCCAGCAGGCGTCGGGCCACCTCGCGGCGTGCCCCCTCGGCAAGGCGCCTCAGCAAGCCGGCGGAGCTGGCGTCACCATGGACGGCGGGTGGGCCGAGAGCGGTGCGGGGATTGGTGACCGCCTCCCAGGCCGCCCTGCGGGCTTCGCCGCGGCCGAAGGGGAGGGGCCCATTGCGCAGCACGTGGCGTACGTACAGGTCGTCGACGGCCTGGTCCACCAGGTCGCTCGGGTCTTCCAGCAACACCGCCCCGGGCGCCACCTCACCCCAGGAGCCGAGGGCCCCCAGCACGCGATGGCAGAAGCCGTGGGTGGTGGTGATCGTGGCCGCGTCGAAATTGGCAAGTGCCCTCGTGAGGCGGTGGAGGCGCTCGCGGACCTCGCCCGCACCGTCGGCCGCTGGGGGCGAAGGCGTAGACAGGAGGCGCACCACGTCCGAACCGGCCGGTGGCGGTGCCCCCGTCTCGACCACCCGCCGGAGGGCCTGTTCGGCGACGACGAGGGTGTCCCGGGCGCGCTGGCGCAGCTCGCCCGTGGCCATGCGAGTGAAGGTGACCACCAGGAGCTTGTCGAGGGGGACGCCGTCGGCAACGAACCGGGTCACCAGGTTGGCGATGGTGAACGTCTTGCCCGTGCCTGCGCTCGCCTCCAGGACCGTGACGCCGGGGCCCGGCAGCGGGCCGCAGAGATCGAAGGTGCGCGCCGGGGGCATGGTCCCGCCGGGCGCAACGACCTGCTCGCCGGCCGTCACAGCTCGCAGAGCTCTTCGTGATCGAGGACCGGGCCCCACAGGCGCACCGCCAGCCGGCCGAGCCGGGTGCGTTCGGACGGCCAGCCAGGCCCTGCCTCGCCGTCGATCGGCGCCTCGGCCAGCAGTCGCTCCAAGTCCACGCTGGTGCCGAAGACGGCCAGGTGCTCGGGGTCGTAGGCCTCGCCCCGCTCGTCATAGGGTGAGGACCAGCGCTGGCGAGCCCGGTCCTGAGCATTTTCCCCCTGGCGGACCGCCTCCGCCCAGGCGGCCGAGGTGGCGCAGTAGAGCGGTAGCGGCTCGCGCATCCCCCTGTCGAACAGGTCGACCAGTTGGACCAGCAGCCCGAGCGCCCGGGCCCGCACCGCCTGCTCGCCTGCCCCAAGGGCGGGCAGCATCTGGAGCCTCAGGCGGGGACGGTCTGCACTGCTGCCCTCGGCCTGCCCCAGGGTGACAGCCCCCGGAGCCAGCTCAGGGTGGGCGGCGCTGAGGGCGACGAAGTGCGCCCAGCCCCGTAGCCGGTGCTTGGCCCCGAGCTTGGAGTACACGGCCCGCACGACCGTCGCGTCGTGGACCCCGGGCACGCTGCCTACCACCACACGTCCGTCCGGGAGGGCCACGTTGACTTCGAGGGGCCGGCCGGGCTCGTTGGCCTGGGGTACCGCCTCCAGCTGCGCGACCAGGGCCGCCACGACGCTGCGCACCTCCTCGATGGCTGCTCTGCCGAGAGCGCCGGGTGGCACCAACCCCCGGCCTTGCTCCGCTGCCACCGCCTTGTCGAGGTCCCCGCCTGCGGCTGCGACGGCGAGGAGGCGGTCACCGAGCGACCAGCGCTCGAGCGGCCCGAGCTCGAGCGAGAGCGCATCCGATAGCGGCTCTGGGACCTCACCCGAGTAAAAGCCGAGGCGCGTGCGCAGAAAAGCCCGCACCGGGTGCTCGAGGAAGCGCACAAGCGATGCCAGCGGGACAACGCGGTCATCGAGGGGTGCGAGGCGCTCGGAAAGGAACCGCGGCCGGTCCGACCGGGGACGGGCAGCGGCGCGGGCTCCGTCCAATTGGAGCCGGTCGAACCTCCACGGGCCCGGCCCACCCAATCGGCCGGGCAGGAAATTGTTCCCGTGGAAGGGCTGAAGTGGGTGCTCGACGAGCACCGCCTGCCTGGCCGGCCGCTCGTCGTCCTCGCCCGGCGGCAGCCATCGCACCGTGCGGTCCACGACGTCGAGCAGCTCGGCAACCGGTACGGCAGGCGGCCGAGGCTGGTTGAGATGCTGGTCGTGGCCCTCGAAAGTTATGACCAGATGGTCGATCGCCGCC
>JAKACE010000220.1 GCA_021821705.1 Actinomycetes bacterium
GACCTCGCCCCCGACGTACATGCTGAACTCGTCGACGCACGCCGGGACCGGCTGGTGGCTGCAGGCGAACATGGTCGCCCAGACGGGGTGGGCGTGTATGACCGAGCCGACGTCGTCGAAGGCCCGATAGCAGGCGAGGTGCAAGGCGAGCTCGGAGGTGGGGCTGCGGTCCCCCGAGCGGGAGACGACCGAACCCTCGGGCGACACCACGACGAGGTCCTCCAGCATCATCGCCGTGTAGTCCACCGAGGAGGGGGTGCAGACGATGTTGCCGTCCTCGGTGCGTGCGGATATGTTGCCGGCCGTACCCTCCACCAGGCCACGGCGGAGCATCTCCTTGGCGGTCGAAAGTACGGCGTTGTGCGGGTCGGGGACGGTTCTCATTTGTTCCTGCCTAGTACCTCGGGATTGACGATGTAGAGGGGCCTCTGTCCCGCCAGGAGGCGTTCGATGTCGTCGGCGACCATCTGGGCACCGCGCGCCTCGGTCTCGGTCGTCGCTCCGCCTATGTGAGGGGTGAGCACGACGTTGCTCATGGCGAGAAGGGGATGGCCCGCAGGAAGCTGCTCGCCCTCGAAGTGGTCGAGCGCCGCGCCGGCCAGCCGGCCGCTGCTGAGGGCGCCGACAAGTGCGTCCATATCGGCCAATTTCGCTCGTGCCGTGTTGAGGAAGACCGAGCCTGGTCGCATCCAGGAGAACTGATCGGCCCCGAAGAAACCGATGGTCTCCGCTGTCACGGCCGCGTGCAGTGACACGACGTCGGCGGCCTCCACGACCGATCTGAGGTCGCGGCCGGCCCCCTCGACGTAGGGGTCGTATGTCACGACGTTCATCCCCATGCCCCGCAGGCGCCATTCGAGGGCCCTGGCCACCGCTCCGTACCCGACGAGCGCCACCGTCCTGCCGGCCAGCTCGAAGCCCCGGAAGCGCTGGTAAGGGATAGTGCCGTCCCGGAAAACCTGTAGTTCGCGAACGTCGGCGTCGGCGGGCAGGGCATGCCGGGCCACCGCTATGAGGAGGCCTACGGCGAGCTCGGCGACGGCGTCGGCGTTGCGACCGGGGGTGCGCAGCACGGGCACTCCGGCGCCGGTCGCCGCCGCCACGTCCACGTTGTTGGGGTCGCCCCGGGTTGCGGCCAATGCGAGCAGCGGCAGGTCGAAAACCGGCCCGCTCACGAAGTCACCTTCTACGATCAAAATGTCCGCCTTCTCGGCGGCCAGGCGCTTTGCCAGCCCGGGGCCGTCGTAGAGCTTGAGCGGTCGCTGCTCGATCCAGGGCTCGTACACCACATCGGCCAGTGCCCTGAGCTTGTCGAGGCCGGGGCCCCGCATGGGGGCGGTCACGAAAGCACGGTGGCCGGAAACTGAAGAACCCGATAGTGACGGCATCTCTGCAATATTGTCCGAGCATGGTTGCTGTCTCCCAATCCGCTGGCCGCCGCCTGCTGACGGCGGGCCTTGACGTCGGCACCACGTCGGTAAAGGCTGTGGCGGTCGATGAGGAGGGTAGGGTCGTGGCCCGCTCGCGCCGGCCCAGCCGCCTGGTCGTCGGGCCCGGGCGTTTCGAGCACGACGCCCTTGAGACATGGTGGCAGGCGCCCCGCCTGGTCCTCGAGGAAGTCGCCGCTGCGTCCGGCGCTCGGGGAGCCGGAGAGCTTGCGGCCGTGGCCGTTTCGGCCATGATGCCCTCGGTCGGAGCCGTCGATGCCGCCGGCCGGCCGACGGGCCCCGGCCTGCTCTACGGCGATGGGCGGGGTGCTCCCGTCAGCGGCCCCGGTCCTGGCGGAGGGGACCCTACCGCCAGCGACGAGATGGCCCGGCTCGCCGGTTGGGTGGCGGCAGACGCCCCCGGCGCCGACGGTTACTGGCCGGCGCAGGGGGTGGCCAACGCCTCCCTCGGTGGGCGGGGCGTGATCGACCTGGCTTCGGCCTTCGCCGCCGGGCCCCTCTACGACGGCTCAGGCTGGTCGGGCGACGTCTGCGCCGGTGCGGGGCTCTCGGTCGGCCAGTTGCCCGAGGTGGCTGTGTTCGGCGAGCGGGTGGGCCAGCTGGCGCCCGACGTCCTGGGCAGCGCAGCGGGTGGTGGCCACGATGTGGTGCTGGCAGCCGGCTCGGTGGACGGCTTGTGCGAGCAGCTCGTCGCCGGCGCGGTGGAGGACGGCGACGTTCTGGTCATGCTCGGCTCGACCCTGGTCGTCTGGCTGTGCGTGCCCGGCTGGCCGTCGGTGCCCACGGGGCTCTGGCGAGTGCCACACCTGGTCGGAGGCAAGGCGATGGTGGGTGGGGCGAGCAATGCCGGCGGCATGTGGGTGGACTGGGCCGACCGCGTCTTGCGGCCCACGGGGGCCTCGGGCCCGGGGGGCGCCGGCTCGGGGGGCGCCGGCTCGGGGGCCTCATGGCCCGACGCCAGGGGGGACGGCGGCCTCCGACCGGGAGGGGTACCGGTGTGGTGGCCCTGGGCCAAGGGCGAGCGGGTGCCGTGGCACGACCCGGCGCTGCGGGTGAGCCTGGCCGGCGCCGACCTGTCGCAGGGGCCGGAAGCGCTGCGCCGGGCGGCATTGGAGGCGACAGGCTTCGTCGTGCGCAACATCTCCGAACTGGCGGCCGCCTCGGGTACCCCTGTCAAGCGCTACATCGTCTCGGGTGGTGGCACGGCCAACATGGACTGGTTGCGGGCCCTGGCCGACGTGCTGGGTGCGCCGGTGCTGCCTTTGGCGGTCCCGGAGGGAGCTGCACTCGGGGCTGCCTACCTGGCGCGCATGGCCCTGGGCCTCGAGCGTTCCATGGACGACGCGGCCCGCTGGGCACGTTGGTCGGGCCCGGTCGAGCCCGACCCGAGCTGGTCGGGTGCGGCCGACGAGCGTTACCACCTCTGGTTGGCGGGCCTACCAGAGGTACCGGCGCTTCCCGGCCTGGAGGGCTGACCACCGGCCGGGGCCGGTCCCAGGCTCAGTGCTCTCGACCGGCTACCGACGCTCTGGGCGTGGCGGCAGGGCCGAGCCGTGCGGAGCGCGTGACCTTGAACGGGTCCTTGGGTGGGTGGGCACCGGTCGCGCCGACGAAGACGTGGGCCGGCCCCAGGTTTACGGCCCCGAGGCGCAGGTGGACCACGATGGCCCGAGTGCAGCGGGTGGCGAAGTCGAGCCCGTCCAGGGCGCCGAAGTTGACGAAACGGAACAAGACGGTCCGCTTGTCGGCGCTCAGGTAGACGATGTCGTTACCCGTCCCCGGTGAGGCCCCGACGTCGACGAACTGGCCCGTCGTGGCCGTGAGCGACCCGGAGAAGACTGCCTTGGACCGCGGACCGGAGTGGGTGACCCGCAATGCCCAGCCCCCGTCGGCGTCGTGCCAGAGGTAGGCACCGTCGATCCCGTCGACATAGGCGAGCGGGGCCCCCTCGGCGCTGGCCCACGTCCCCGGCACGCAGGTGTCCTCGGGCGCGGGCGCGGGCGGCGCCGGCACGGGAAGGCTGGAGGTGAGGGCGGTCGTGATGGTCGTGGTCACCCTACGGTGGCGTATGAAGAGCGGGGTGGCGGCCGAAGCCCCCGGGGAACCCACAGCAGGCAGGGAGCACAGCGCGACCGCAACGACGGCCGCCGCACCGCCGCGCCGCAACGCCCGCCGGGGTCTGTCCCTCGACTCGTGCCTCCCGGCCACGCTGCCTCCTCCTGCCCTGCTTGATGTCGGCTTCCCTCTGGAGCCTGGCCCCCATACGGTGGCCACGTAACCCAGTGTCGGCCGGACAGTTACCAACAATGCCATCGAAATGTGATGATCCTGCGAAGAACTGACCTCGGCCTGGCCGGCGGCGGCGGCGGTGCGGGCTGCGGGCCGTGCCGGCGCCGCCCATGGGGCGGCCACCAGGCCCGGGCCGGGTGGGTAAAAGGGCCCTGGAGAGAGGGGGAGCTGGGAGTACCCGGCCCGGCGGCCACACCGGTAAGGTCGGCCACAGGACCAGCCCACCGGTTGGCCGTTGGACGCAGCGATCGAAAGGAAGGTCTCGACCATGACCGAGCTGTCGCAGTCGCACGCCCCGACTGGTGCCACCGCTGGGCCCCAAGGCCCGCTCAGCCCGGAGGAGGCGAGGCTGCTCGACGCCTACTGGCGTGCGGCGAACTACCTCTCGGTCGGGCAGATATACCTGCTCTCCAACCCCCTGCTGCGCCGGCCGCTCGAGCCGGAGCACGTGAAGCCCCGCTTGCTCGGCCACTGGGGGACGACGCCCGGGCTCAATTTCATCTACGCCCACATGAACCGGGTCATCCGCAAGTACGACCTCGATGCCATCTACGTCATGGGCCCGGGCCACGGCGGGCCGGCGGCAGTCGCAAACGCCTATCTCGAAGGCACCTACAGCGAGTACTACCCCCACATCACCCGGGACGAGGCGGGTATGGCCAGGTTGTTCCGCCAGTTCAGCTTCCCGGGCGGGATCCCCTCGCACGTTGCACCCGAGACCCCCGGCTCCATACACGAGGGCGGCGAGCTCGGCTACGCCCTCTCGCACGCCTATGGTGCCGTCTTCGACAACCCCGGCCTGATCGTGTGCGCCGTCGTGGGTGACGGCGAGGCCGAGACCGGCCCGCTGGCCACCAGCTGGCACAGCAACAAGTTCGTCGACCCGGTGACAGACGGTGCGGTGCTGCCCATCCTGCACCTCAACGGCTACAAGATC
>JAKACE010000221.1 GCA_021821705.1 Actinomycetes bacterium
GCGAGGCTCCTGCTCGCTCCAGTGCAGCGAACGAGCCCGCCGGTCACGGAGTGCCTGTCTGCACCGCCTGCACGGCCAGCACGGCCATGTCGTCGTGGGCGCGCCCGTCGAGGTGCTCGAGCGACAGCTGGAGCAGGCGGTCCGCTATGGACTGGGGGCTCATCCCCTCACAGTCAGCCAGGCACCGCGCCAGAGCGGCCATGCCCAAATGGCCTCCGGGCCCTCTGGCGTCGGAAAGCCCGTCGGTGGTGAACACGATGACGTCGCCAGGCTGCAGCGCCACGCTTGCAGGCTGGAAGCGGACCTCGCTCAGCATCCCGATCAGGGTGCCACGCGCCACTACTTCGGTGACGTTCCCGTCGCGGCGGCGCAGGAAAGGTACCGGGTGGCCGCCGCAGGCCACCTTCACCTCGGCACCGCCCTGCGGGCCCGGTGTGACCATGGCATGCACGAGGGTCACGTACGACCGCCCTCCCCCTTCGAACATGGCCTGGTTGAGCAGGCGCAGCCGGGCGACCGGGTCCGTGTCGACGAGCGAAGCGGTGAGCAGGGCCTGGCGGACCTGGCCGGTCAGCACGGCCGCCTCGATGCCCTTACCGCACACATCACCTATGGTGAGGCTCCAGCCGCCCGGCTCGGGCCGAACATCGTAGAAATCGCCCCCCATCTCGCTGGCTTCCTGGGCAGCACGGTGCGCAGCGCCGAAGAGCAGGCCGCCGGTCACCGGCATGGGCGGTGGTGCGAGCGAGGTCCGCAAGGCGCGAGCCAGAGCCGCACCCTCTTCGAAGGCTTGGGCCGTGGCGATGGCCGCTCCCGCCCGATGGGCCAGTCCCGCCAAGGTCGTGGGCTCATTTACGCTCGCCGTGGCCATAGCCACGGCCAGGATGCCGACCAGCAGGCCACCCGAACGCAGAGCCACCGTCCACAGGCAGACGGGGCCGTCTGCGAGCAGCATGTCGGCCTGCTCCGGGGTGGCGCCCAGGGCGGCCAGCCACGTGCCGTCGTCCAGGATGGGCCCGGAGGGGTGTTCCTCGGTGTTGCGTGCGGCGGCCTCTATGACGGCGTAGGTCCCCGGGCCGACGTGGCGGCGACCGACGGTGCGGTCGACGGGGCCGCCCCCTTTCAGCAGAGACACGTGCCGCAATGGTCCGTCGCCGACCAGGCTGACAGCGGCCCAGGGGCCGAGCGCCGGCACGGCCAGGGTCACAACCTGGCCCAGGGCCTGGGCGAGGTCGAGGCTGCCGGCCAGGGTGTCCGCCACGCACAGGGCGTACTCGAGGTCGCCTTGGGGTGGTACCGCCGGCTCGTCCAGGTACCAGGCCGTGCACCCGTCAGCCAAGGGATGAGCGCGGGCGGTGTAGTGCGACCCATCGACAAGTTCGCTGACGGCTCGCCCAAGCACGGGCCGGCCCGGGCCGACCAGGTGCTCAACGGCCGAGACGTTGCCGTAGACGACAGTGCCTGTGTTGTCGCCCACCAGGACGCCGAAGGGCGCCCCGTCGGCCATGCCTACGAAATCGAGTTCGAGACCGGGATCCTCAGCCAGCCCGGCCTGCCTGCTCCCCGAGGTCCTCGGTGCGAAGGCTGGGGCGCGGCCCGGGGCCTCCGCTGCCGCCGACGCCGCTGCTTTGCCCGCCGCGCCGCAGCGGCACCATGGCGGCGTCGGGCGAGGCGTTGTCCGGCAGGGCCAGGGCACACCAGACGGCCTTGCCGGCGCCCGTCGCCGTGATCCCCCAGTCGCTGCTCACAGCGGCCACGATGTGCAGCCCGCGACCGCCTTCGGCCATCGAGCCGGGGCCCGCCAGGACCGGATGGCGTATCTCGGGTTTGGAGTCCTCGATGGCGATCACCACCTCGTCGTCGAGGCTCACGGTCAGCACCAGGTCCGTACCTGCATGACGTACGGCATTGGCGACGAGCTCGCTGGTAGCGAGCTGAGCATCGTCCACGAGGCGGGGGAGCTCCCAGTCATTTAGCACATCGCGCACGAAGTGCCGTCCCACGGTGACGCTGGCGAGTTCGCAGGGGAGGCCGATCTGCCGCGCGGAATGCACCGTCACGTGCGGCCCTCCCTTTCGAAGAGAGCGGCAGGCGGTGTGGCCCGGGCCCCTCGACGGGCTGATTCGACTGACGAGTACTGAGGCAGGACATCCCCCAGACCGCAGATGTCGATCACTCGGCGGACCATGTGGTGGGTGTACACCAGGCGCAGCCAACCGCCGCTCTCGTCGACGGCCCGGTGGGCCAACAACAGGGCACGCACGATCGAGGAGTCGATGAAGGACACCTGGGACATGTCGACGACGACATTGCGAGCTCCGGCGGCGACGATCGACTGCAGCTCGTCCTCGCAGCCGGGGTCGCCCGCGTCGAGCTCCCCTTCGAAACAGACGACCACAGGCTCCTGGCTCGCCGCCTCCTGCTCCTGCACCGTCAAAAGTTGCCCTCCGGCCCTTGCGCACCGCTGAACGCGTAACCTACCCACACAGGCCCTGCCCTATTCGGGGCCCGACAGCAGCGGCCCCGGGCGCGGGCCGGGCCCGGGGATGGGGTGGGGTGGCTCGGTCGGCGGTACCGGTTCGGGCGAAGGGAACGGGTCTGCCGGGGGGTCGTCCGGGCCCGGCATCGGCGGGAGAGGGCTCATCGCTACCTCCGTTCGTTGTTTGTTACATACCCTCGGCAGGCGGTACGGAAGCGCCTGGACCGTCTGCCGGCGTCGACAGCGAGGAGCCGGCAGCGAATGCCGACCGCCGCCCCGGCTCCAACAACCACGCCGAACCTGCACCCTCCACCCGCCACTGCTCAGGGCCGCCCACGATAGCGGTCTGCTCGTCCACGCCGACCAGTGCCACCCCCTCTCCGAGACCGGCCAGGAGGCGGTCCACCAGACCGGGCATGCGCAGCGCGAAGGCATCGAAATGGGGCACGACCTGCATGTGGGGGAGCAGGGCCAGCCCTGGCACCCCGTCCCCAGGGCCGCCCCGCACCGCAGGTACGTGGCGGGCCATCACCATGGCCCCGGCGCTGCAACCTGCGAGGGCCGCACCCGCCTGCCAGGCCTCGACGATGGCCCTCCACACCGCCGTGCCCCTGAGCGTCTGGGCCAGGTAGGCCGGATGGCCTCCCGACAGGTAGACGAGCCCGGCGCCGTGCACGGCCTGGGCCACGCCGGCATCGTCGGCGTCCACCCGGGTACGCACTGGCAGAGTGACTGCCTCAACCCCGAGGCGCTCCGCCTGTTCGCGACCCATGCGTTCCCACCTGCGCACTACCTGCTCGCCGTCAGGCACGGCCGCCGTGGCCAGCTGGACGTAGCGCTGCGGTCGCCCCATCAGGAGCGAGGCTTCCAGCGGCGCCATCGCCGGCAGGTACTCTCCCGAGCCCACCAGGGCCAGAGGGCCCGCCCCGGCGCCCCAAGGGCCGCCGCCCACCGTCATGTCTGTGCCCGGGTGCCGGAGGGCAGCCTGTTCATCGGCCCAAGGTAGCTGGCGGGCGACGGCGAGCTGTCGTGCCGGGCGCGACCCGAGGGACCAACGACCCTGGAGCACGTCCTCATGCCGGGGCCAAGCTGGTACCGACGAGGTGGGACGTCATCAGCCCCATCCCCAGGAGGTTGCCATGAGCGCGTTCAACGGCCAGAGCCTCATCGTCGTGGGAGTCGACGGCTCGCCTGCTTCGAGGGCGGCACTCGAGTGGGCTGTCGCCCAGGCTGAGCTGACAGGGAGCCCGGTGGACGCCGTGAGCGTCTGGCAGTGGCCGGCAAACTACGGTGCCCCGCTTGTCCCCCTGAGCGACTACGACCCGGGCGCCGACGCCGCCCGCACGCTGTCCGCCGTGGTCGCCCCGTTTGCCCAGGCGCACCCGGCCGTGGAGATCCGCGAGCGGGTCGTCCACGGCTATGCCGCCCAGGCCCTCGTGGAGGCGGCGAAGAACGCCTCGTTGCTGGTGGTGGGGAGCCGAGGCCACAGTGAGCTGGTAGGGGTACTGCTCGGGTCTGTCAGCGAGCACTGCGTATCGCATGCCCAATGCGCAGTGGTAGTGGTCAAGGCGCCCCACAAGCTGGCACAGAGCACGACCGGCGGCTGAGCTCCGCACCCGCGCCGGCTGGGCCTGCGTCAGCTGCTGTGCATCAGTAGGAACGATCTCGGCCCGATCGTGATGGTCCGGCGCGTTGTCATCCTGGGTGTCCTTTCGACCGGCCCCGTCGTGAGCACCGACGCCCACTTCGCCCTGCCCGGTGGGATATTGAAGCGCACGGGCCCGTAGTGGGCATTCAGGAGCAACAGGAAACGGTCGCTCGAGGTCTCGCCCTCAGCGTCCTCGATCTGGCGCCCGTCGAGGGCGACCATGAGTGCTCGTGCCAAGGGATCCTGCCAGTCCTCGGCTGACATCTGTTTGCCGTCCGGGCGGTACAGCACCATCTGGGCCGGGCCGCCCTCGTGGCCGCGCAGGTACTCGCGCGGCCGCAGTGCATGGTTGGCGCGCCGTAGGGCGATGGCCTCCCGGGTGAAGGCCAGCAGGTCCTTGTCGACGTTTTCCCAGTCGTACCAGGATATTTCGTTGTCCTGGCAGTAGGCGTTGTTGTTGCCGCCCTGGGTGCGGCCGATCTCGTCGCCGCCCAGGATCATCGGCACCCCCGCCGACAGCAGCAGGGTGCCGAGA
>JAKACE010000222.1 GCA_021821705.1 Actinomycetes bacterium
CCTTTGTGTTCGTGCCCCGTTCCACGCCGCCGGCGAGGGAGTGGTCCGCCGTCGAGCTGGCAGGAGCGGCCACGACGGCGAAGCTCGCTCCCTACGACGGCTTCGGCACCTCGGTGGCGTTCATGGCGGGCTCGGTGGTGGTCGGCGCCCCCGACCAGGAGCCTGCCGGGGTGCTGTACGTCCGGCCGGCGCCGGTGCCGGCGCGTCGTGCCTAGCGGCCACCCTCCACCCGGCGGCTGCGCTGCTCGGTGCCGGGACGCCCGTAGGGGTAATCGGCCGCCCCGGGGTCGCTGGCCAGGTCGAGGGCGTCGACGTCCTCGGGCGCCAGGTCGAGCTCAGCCGCGCCCAGGTTGTCCTCGAGCTGGTCGACAGTGCGGCAACCGAGGATCACCGAGCTGACGGTGGGCCTGTCCCGGAGCCAGGCGAGCGACACCTGGGCCATGGAGGCGCCATGGCCCTTGGCTACGGCGGCCACCGCGTCGAGCACGTCCCAGGTGCGTTGTTGCACGCTCCGCCGGTAGTACGACTCGACCCCCCGGTCCGGGTTCTCGCCGAGGCGGGTCGCCCCCGTTGGCTCCTGGTCGCGGTGGTACTTGCCCGTCAGCCAGCCACCGCCGAGCGGCGACCACGGCAGCAGGCCGAGACCCTCGGACTGACATGCCGGTACCACCTCCCACTCGATCTCGCGCACCAGCAGGTTGTACTGCGGTTGCAGTGTCACCGGCCGGCTGAGAAGCCTGGTGTCGGCCAGGTCGACGGCTTTCTGCACCTGCCACCCGGTGAAGTTGGAAAGGCCGACGTAGCGGATCTTGCCCTGGCGGACCGCGTCGTCGAGCGCACGTAGCGTCTCGTCGAGCGGCGTAAGAGCGTCGTAGGCGTGGACCTGATAGAGGTCGATGCAATCGACGCCGAGGCGCGCCAAGGAGGCGTCGATCGCCCGTGCAAGGTGCCGGCGCGAGAGGCCCACGTCGTTGGGGCCGTCCCCGGTGGGGAACCGCCCCTTGGTCGCGATCACCGCCCGGTCACGGACCTCGGCCGGCTTGTCTGCCAACCACCGGCCGATGATGGACTCGGACTCGGTCCGGCTGTAGACGTCGGCGGTGTCGACAAGGTTGCCTCCGGCTTCGAAGAACCGGTCCAGCTGCTGCCGGCTACCCCGCTCGTCGGTCTCGGAGCCGAAGGTCATGGTGCCAAGGGCCAGCACCGATACGGAGCAGCCCGTCCTTCCAAGTGTCCTGTAGCGCATGAGCGCACCCTAGGCCGGTCGGGCGCGCCAGCGGCCATGAGCCGTAGCATCGCCCGGTGCGGCGCAACCCTGGCCTGCAGCGTGCCCCTGCCATCGGACTGGTGGGTGCAGGTGCGGTATCGGTCCAGTTCGGTGCCGCCCTCGCCACCAAGCTGTTCGCTCGTACCGGCCCCGCCGGTGCCGTGACCCTGCGGCTGGTCCTGGCGGCGGCGCTGCTAGTCGTGGGCACCGTCGTGGGGCGGTGCCTGGCGCGCCCGGCCGCCCGCCGGCAGGGCAACACCGGGCCCCTCCGGGGAGCCGGAGCAGGCCGCCCGGGGCTGGCCCGACGAGCGTGGCCGGATGTCGCCGTGGCCGTGGGCTTCGGGCTCGTCCTGGCCGCCATGAACCTCAGCTTCTACGAAGCCATAGACAGGATCCCGCTGGGGGTCGCCGTCACCATCGAGTTCGTAGGCCCTCTCGGGGTCGCCCTGGCCGGCTCCCGGCGGGTGGCGGACGGCGTCTGGGCCGCTGGGGCCGGTGCCGGGGTGGCTCTGCTCGCCGCAGGCGCCGGGCACCGTCTCGACCTGGCCGGAGCCGGTTATGCGCTGATGGCCGGTGCGTTCTGGGCCGGCTACATCCTGCTGAGCCGGGAGACCGGCCGGCGGTTCGAATCGCTGTCCGGCCTGGCATTGGCCATGAGCGTTGCCGCCCTGGCGGTTGTGCCGCTGGGTGTGGCCGACGGTGGAGCGGCACTGGTGCAGCCTTACGTCCTGGGACTTGGCGCCGCTGTAGCCGTCCTGTCGTCGGTCGTCCCCTACAGCCTGGAGCTGATGGCGCTGCGGCGGGCCACGGCCAGGGCGTTCGGGGTGATGATGAGCCTCGACCCCGGCCTGGCCACCGCTGCCGGCTTCGTAGTGCTCGGCCAGCGCCTGACGGGCAAGGAATGGGCGGCACTGGGCCTCGTGGCCGGGGCCAACCTGGGCAACGCCCTGACGGCGCGTTCACGCCGGGCCGCTGCTGTCCCCGTGGTCACTCCCGACTGAAGCCCCCAGGGCTGTCCCGAGCTCAGCCGGTCGCCGACTGGGCCAGTGCTTCGGGCAGAGTGGCGAGCACCATTCCCGCCGCGCCCCTCACGGCCGCACTGTCACCCAGCTCTCCGGCCACGACCCTCAACTCGGGGGCACGTGAAGGTACCCGGTAGTGGCTCACGGCCCGCCTCATCGGGTCGAAGAGGGCGTCCCCGGCGGCGCTGAGCTCCCCGCCCACGACGATCAGCTCCGGGTCGATGAGGGTGGCCAATGTGCCGATGCACCGCCCGACCGCCTCCCCGGCGTCCTCGACGGCCCGGGTGGCTCCGACATCACCCTCCGTCAGGAGGCGGAAGAGGTCGCCAGGGCCGAGCTGCTCACGGCGGCTCTCCGAGAGCAGGGCGGCGAGCGCCACGGGACTGGCCACTGTCTCGAGGCAACCGCGCCCTCCGCAGCGGCAGATCCGGCCGGCCGGGTGCACCTGCACATGGCCGAGCTCACCGGCGAGGCCGTTGGCCCCGGACAGGAGCCGCCCGCCGGCCAGGATCCCGGCGCCGATGCCCGCAGAAAGGCGCACGTAGACAACGTCGCGCCACCCCCGGGCCGCGCCGTAGAGGTGTTCGGCGAGGGCGCCCGCATTGGCGTCGTTCACCAGGCGTGTCGGCAGCCCGGTCCGGGCGGCGAACTCCTCGGCCGGCCTGCGGCTCGTCCACTCCTTCATGATGCTCGCCGAGCTCATCGTGCCCTGGGACGCGTCGACGGGCGAGGCGATACCTATGGCGATGCCGAGCGTCCGCTCGCGCCCGCCGGCGGTGGCCGAGATGGCTGCGCTGACCATGTCGTGGGCCGCAGCAAGTGCGTCCTCGGGCCTGTGGTCGACGTCCTGGGGCACGGTCTCGTCCCACAGAGGCTCGCCCCTGGCATCGCAGAGCATCACCCGCGTGTGGCCGTGGCCGATGTCGACGCCGATGGCGAACGCCGCCAACGGGTGGACAGCGAGCAACTGAGCGGGGCGCCCGCTGCGAGGTGTGCCGGCCTCGTCGAGCGTGCCCAACTCCTCGACGACGCCGGAGGCGATCAGGTCCGCGGCCAGGGCGGCGACCGTAGCCCGCGACAACCCCGTCATCGTGGCCAGTTGGGGTCTGCTGGCCATCCCCTGCTCCTGGAGCGCGCGCAGCATGCGGCTGCGGCCTTCGTCGCGCAGGCTGAGGGGCCGGACGGCGGCAGCCGCGTCCCCGTTGAGGATCTCGGCCTGGGCAGCGCCGCCCAGCAGGGCTACCCGCGGTCGCCTTCGCCCTATTGGGCCGTGGCCGGCGTGGGTCTCCGGGCGGCTCATCGGTTGCCCACGCTACCGCCCCTCCTGGGCGAGCAGGCACCACGCTGTCGAGAATGTCCGCTTTCAGACTTAATCTAACCACGTTGTGGGGCGTTGAGCCTTGACTTCCGTCTAATGCCGGATTAGTGTCCCCAATCAATCAGCGGGCCGACGCGCTAAACGTCTGAGGTTGGCGCTAACCCGCCTTCAACCAGAGGGGGACCATGACAGCCAGAGCACGCAGACTGACCGCCGTCGGCACCGCCGCAGCCAGCTTGACGATGATCGTTGGCATCGCAGGGACCAACGTCGCCGGAGCCACACCGACCGTCGGTGCGGGCGCGTTCAAATTCAACAAGAACTTCACCACGATGGCGCAGCTCAAGCCCATCACGGCTGCAGGGTCGGGCAAGGTCGCCTTCCTGCTGCCGGACACAGTCTCGTCGGTCCGCTGGGCCGACTTCGACGCGCCGTACCTGAAGAAGGCCCTCATGACAGCCGGCCTGCCGGCGAGCGACATCATCATCGAGAACGCCCTCGGTAGCGACACCACCCAGCGCACGCAGGCGCAGGCCGCCATCACCCAGGGCGCCAAGGTCATCGGCCTCACGTCGCTCGACTCGACCACGGGTGCTTCGATCGAGGCCTCGGCAAAGGCCGCCGGCGTCGCGACCATCGACTACGACCGGCTCAACCTCGGTGGTTCGGCCAGCCTGTACGTGAGCTTCAACAACGTCCGTGTGGGCCAGCTGCAGGGTCACGGCCTCGTCAGCTGCATCAGCGCCTGGCACGTCAAGTCCCCTCACGTCTTCGAGCTCGACGGGTCGCCGACCGACAACAACGCCACGCTCTTCGCTCAGGGGTACAACTCGGTGCTCGACCCGATGTACAAGAGCCACAAGTACGTGAAGGTGGGCGAGCAGAAGACCCCCAACTGGGACAACCTGCAGGGAGGCCGCATCTTCTCGGAGGCCCTGACTGCCCACCCCGACATCAACGCCGCCCTTGTCGCAAACGACGGCTTGGACAACTCGGTCGTGGCCGCCCTCAAGGAAGACAACATCAAGCCGTTCACCTTCC
>JAKACE010000223.1 GCA_021821705.1 Actinomycetes bacterium
TTCCGATCTTCCTGGCCGCGGTGGCCCGGGGTGGCCTGATGTTCATGCTGATCATCTGGCTGCAGGGGATCTGGTTGCCCGAGCACGGCTACAGCTTCGCCAATACGCCGCTGTGGGCCGGTATCTACATGCTCCCGCTGACGGCCGGTTTCCTGCTCGCCGGCCCGGCGTCAGGTCTGCTCTCCGACCGGTTCGGGTCGCGCCCGTTCGCCACCGGAGGGATGGTCCTGGCCACGGTGAGCTTCGTCCTGCTCGAACTTCTGCCCATCGATTTCCCGTATTGGGCCTTCGCCCTTCTGTTGCTGCTGAACGGTCTGGCCATGGGTGCCTTCGCCAGTCCCAACCGGGCCGGCGTGATGAACAGCCTGCCTCCCGAGCACCGCGGTGCGGGCTCGGGGATGAACGCAACCTTCCAGAACTCGGCCCAGGTGCTCTCGATCGGCATCTTCTTCACATTGGTGATCATCGGCCTCTCGGCGAGCCTCCCTGGCGCCATGGCCCACGGCCTGGTGGCCGAGGGAGTTCCGGCCGGCACGGCGGCGCAGGTGGCCAAGCTCCCACCGGTGTCCACTCTCTTCGCCGCTTTCCTCGGCTACAACCCCATGGCCCACCTGGTCCCGGCCGGGGTGCTCCACCACCTGAGCCGGCCGCACAGGACGGCCCTTCTCGGCCGCTCCTTCTTTCCGCGCCTCATTGCCGGCCCGTTCGGGTCGGGCCTGCACACGGCGTTCGATTTCGCCGCGGCAGGCTGTCTCGTGGCTGCTGTCGCCTCCTGGGCCCGGGGCAAGCGCTACGTCCACGGGACGGACGGGCACGACCGGGTGCCCGGCGACGCCCTGGTGCGCACCGCCCCGGCAGGGTCATACGAGCCTCACTGACGCGGTACAGTCCTCACAGCCCTCCGGCCAAGGCGAGCCGGGCAGACTGCAACTTCAGGAGGTTGGCTCCAGTGGCACGTGTCCTCGGCAGTGACGAAGCAGTGAACCTGATCTCGCAAATGCAGGGGATCCTCAACGGCAGCCTGGAGAGCACCATCCGCAACCTGGACACTCTCGGCAACAACCTTTCCGACCCCAACGTGTGGGACGGCAACCTTGCTGGGCAGTTCCGGGACCAGGTCTGGCCGCAGTGCCGGACGTCGTTCCAGACGACGCTGCGCCAATTGCAGGACCTGCACAACTCCCTTTCCAGGATCCAGTCCCAGATACTCGCCGCCGGCGGCAACGGCTGAGGAGGCAGCCCGCGCCAGGGGCGGAGCCGGTAGGGATGGCTGTCAGGGTGTGGCCACCTGGGCCAGGACGGCCTCCCCGTTGCAGACCACGAAGCCGCGTCCGGCGGGCATGGCGACGTGCAGGCGGTAGGGGAGCCTCGCGCCCAGGAGTTCGCCGTCGCGCTCCAGGGCGGGCTGCAGCAGGATGCCCGAGCGTGACCGCCTGACGGCGTTGGTCCAGTGGCCGTACATCGACCTCAGGGCGTCCGGACGCCCGGCGACGAAGACCCTCAGGTGGGGGTGGGCGTTGTTGACCAGGGTAGACAGCCCGGCGTCGGGTTCTCCGAGCGACTCCACGTCGTCCACCAGGACCAGGACGGGGCCGGCGATGACCAGGGCACGGGCGGCCAGCTCGGCAAGCTCGTCGGCGGAGGTGGCGCAGTGCTCGACCAGGGGGTGCGAGCGCAGGGGAGAGCGGCGCCCCCCGTAGGCGAGGACCCTGCCCCGGCCGCCGGTGGCCTCGGCCAGGCATGCCGCCGCGGTGAGCAGGGCGGTGCTCTTGCCCGAGCGTGCCGGTCCGCATACCAAGGCGCTCTCGCCTTCGTACAGCGACAGCACTGCCGTAGCGCCGTCGCTCTCACGTTGGCCCAGGCCCAGGTCCCAGCGCTCGTCGCCTACGGCCGAGCCCCCCGCCAGCTCGGAGACGCGCACGATATCGCGCAGCGCCACCAGCGGTTGCGGCCGGCCGGGCAGGCCAGCCTCGTACGCACCTGACGCTATCTCGGCTACCGCGCTCGCAAGGGACGGGCTGGGCAGGGCGACCTGCACCACCTGGGCACTGCCGGCCATTATGGCCCGCCCCGGCACGAAGCTTGGGAGCCTGGTCCTGGGGATGCCGACATTGGCGAACTCGGCGATGTCGGCCAGCTTGAACATGTACTTGGTCGGGGTGGCACCCGCGATCGCGGCCGGGAGAGCTCCGAAGCGGGAAACCCCCCCGGCGATGTAGATGCCGACGTCCGGGCCCTCGGACCAGACTCTTACGAACTGGTCCCAAAAGGTCCCGACCTGCTGGTCGTCGTACGAAGCACGCAGCGACTCCAGGTTGTCCACGACGACCAGCCATATGGGGCGAGGCCCGGGCATGGCGGTGGCCGCCCTGCGCTTGGTCAGCTCGCGCGTCAGCGTGGCAAGGAGCTGGATATGCATCTCGCGGTCCGAGGCCCTGACGACCGAGCCGCAATGGGGGAGGGCCGCCAGGGGCGCCAGGTCGCCTGCCCCCGAGTCCACCACGTACAGGTGCCGCCTGGCCGGCGGGCCGTCGGCGGCGAAAGCGAGCGCCACAGATGCGAGCGCCGTCGTAGTGCCAGAGCCGAGGACGCCGTACACGAGCAGGTTGCCGTTGCGCATGGGCCAACCGACGGGGTAGCGGGTCTGCCTGTCGGGGTCGTCCGCCAGGGCGAAATAGATGTCGTCAGGTGCCCTTGACAGGTCGGGCGGCACGGCGGCCAGCTCCTGCAATGTCAGCCTGGCGGGCAATGCCGGTGGCCAGGGCGCACGGGGCGCGCCCTCACCGCTGCCTGCGAACGCCGCTGCTATGGCGGCGATCAGCGCTTGCAACTCGGTGGTCCCCACCGCCCGTGGAGCCTCAGGCAGTGCAACCGGAGCGGCCTGGAAGAGGAAAGGCACGAGTTCGGCTGCGGCGCGCTCCGATCCGCCCAGCGGTCCGGTGGACCACCCGGTCTGGATCGGGACCACCTCGCCCTGGCCCACCCGGAAGTAGCCCCGCCCCTTGTGGTCTATCTCGGCCGCTTCGCCGGTGCCTACCACGTCGAGGGAGTCCTGGCGGTCCTCCACCTGAAGGCAGATCCGCAGCCGGGTGTTGGCTCGGATCTCGGCGTTCACCGCCGTAGAGGGCTTCTGGGTGGCCAGCAGCAGGTGCACCCCCAGTGAGCGACCCCTGGCGGTGAGGTCGGCCAGGGCACCGATCTCCTCGGAGAGCTCCTTGGTCATCGCCGCGAACTCGTCGATGATCACGACGAGACGGGGCAGGGCCTCCGCCTGTGACGCCATCGGGTCCCCCATCGCCCGCCGCTCTGCGAGCTCCGACAGGTCCTTGACCCCTGCCTGGTCGAAAACCAGTTCCCTGTGGACCAGCTCGGCCCTGAGACAGCGCAGGGCCCTCTTGGCCAGGCTGAGGTCGAGGTCGCTGGCCATGCCCACCGTGTGGGGCAGACGGGCCAGCTCGACGAACGTCGAGCCACCCTTGAAATCGAACAGGCCAAAGGTGAGCTCGCTGGGTGGGTAGGTGGCGGCCAGGGCTGCCACCAGGGTCTTCAGGAGCTCGCTCTTGCCCGAGCCGGTAGTGCCGCCTATGAGGCCGTGCGGGCCGTGCCTGTCCAGGTCGAGAGCGAAAGCGCCGTCACCGGCCATGCCTATTGGAGCCCGCAGGGACGAGCCACCCCTGTTGGCGGCCCAGTTGGCGGCGACAGCAGCCGGGGACCATTCGTCCACGCCGAACAGGGCGCCGAGGCGGACCAGGTCCGGTAGGGCCGCTTCGTCGTGGACCTCGGGGTCCTCCAGTCTGGCCAGTGACATGGCGCAGGCCCGAGCGAGATCGGCGGGCAGGCCGGCGGGCCTGACGGCCGATGGGGCCCCGCCGTCCTGGGGGCGCCGGACCGTGGCCTCGGCCAGTTCCGATACGACCACCACTTCCGAGCACACCGAGGGCAGCCGGTCAGGGCTGGACGCCACCACTATGCCCGCCGCCGGCCCGCCCGCCCCGTCCAGGAGCTGGCGGGCGGGCGAGCCCGGCCTGGTCAGGAGCTCCTCCCCGTCGACGAGGTACAGAGTCGTACGCCCTTCGGGCGGACGGGGGCCGCCGAGGGCGGCGTACGGGGCCGTTGCCGGCGCGTTCGTGCTCTCGGCCAGCAGTGCGTTGAGCAGGTCGGAGACCGCCTGCGGCCCTGCCGCCACCAGCCGGCGTTGGCCGCCGCCTGCGCCCTGGCGTGCGTGGGGCAGCCACTTTGCCCATCCCCAGTCCGCGTCGGCCAGGTCGGCCGGTTCGGCGCTCACTACGACAAGACGGAGGTCCGCCGGGCCGTGCAGGACGGCTGCCTGGCAGGCCAGGTGGCGGGCCAGGCCCAGGGCCAGGCTCCGGGGGCCGGCGATCCCGAGCACCCCGCCCGAGGACAGGTCGACCAGGCGAGGTACTTCGGGCATCGTCCCCATCGAGCCCAGCAGCTGCTCCACCCTGGGCCCCGGGCCGGTGCCTGCAGGAGATGGCGGCCCGGCCAGTAGCGGCCGCCAGGCTGTGTCGTGCAAACCTATCGACAAACGGAGGAAGTCGTTGTGGGCCGGCCTGCGCTCCCATAGTCGCCGGCTCGGCAGGAAGGCGCGGCGAAGCAGCTCGTGCGCCGAGGGCGACTGGTCCCGC
>JAKACE010000224.1 GCA_021821705.1 Actinomycetes bacterium
CGGGGCACATGATACTTTTGACCAGGCTCAACGGTCCGCAGATAGCGGTGAACGCCGACCTTATAGAGCGCGCCGAGGCTACACCGGACACCGTGTTGACTCTGGTCGACGGCACCAAGTACCTGGTGACCGAGACCGTGCAGGAAGTGATCGACCGGGTGAGGCTGTTCAGGGCTTCGGTGCTCGTGGCAGCCAAGGAACTGGAAGAGAGCGCAGGTCAGCCGCGGGCCACTCTGCGGGCACTGCCTGACCCATCGGAGAGCTGACCAGTGGACCCGGCGAGCCTTGTGGGCATCGGGCTGGCCCTGGTCGCCCTGATGGTCTCCATGGTCATGGACGGGGGCAACCCGGCCGCTTTGCTGGCGCCGTCGTCCATACTGCTGACCTTCGGAGGCACCATCGGCGCCGCCACGGCGGGCATGCTCATGAGCGACGCCAAGAACCTACCGAAAATCCTGAAGAGCGCCGTCACCACCAAGGTGACCGCCCCTGACGCGTCCGTCGGGGTGGTCGTCTCCTTTGCAGAGAAGGCCCGACGCCAGGGCCTGCTGGCCCTGGAGGAGGAGGCGCGCCAGATCGACGACGGCTTCTTGAGGAAGGGCATCGAGATGGCCGTCGACGGCGCCGACCCCGAGGAGATAAGGGACATCCTCGAGCAGGATGTGGACGCCATGAAGTCCCGCCACCGCGCCGGCGCGAAGTTCTTCGCCGACATGGGTGGCTTCGCACCGACGATGGGCATCATCGGCACGGTTATGGGCCTGCTCCACGTGTTGCAGAACCTTTCCACGCCCGCCACCCTGGGGCCAATGATCGCGGCTGCGTTCACCGCCACACTGTGGGGGGTCATGCAGGCCAACATCTTCTGGATACCCATCTCGAACCGCCTGAAGCGGGCAAGCGAGATCGAGGTCCGGCGCATGGAGCTGCTCATCGAGGGCATCCTGGCCATACAGTCCGGCGCCAACCCCCGCGTCGTCGAGCAACGGCTCCTGTCGTACCTGTCGCCCAAGGAACAAGAAGCCGCCCGGGGGGCAAAGGACGGCGCCAAGGCCAAGGCGGCGGCCTAACCATGTCCAAGCCCCGCAGGCGTGCCGCCGAAAGCCACGGAGAGGAAGGTCCCAGCGCCGAGCGCTGGCTGCTCACCTACTCCGACATGATCACGCTCCTCATGGTCCTCTTCATCGTGCTGTTCGCGCTGGGCCAGACCGATATCCGCAAGTTCGACGCCTTCAAGGACAGCTTCCACTTCATCACCAGCAACCAGGTCACCATGCCGCCGGGCGGCCCGGGCGTGCTGTCCCAGGCTTCGGCCATAGCCCTGATCCAGACCAACCCCTTCGCCCGGCTCAACAGCGCCGCCGGCACTTCGGCGTGGGGGGCTACCCAGGTCGGCAACCAGTACAGCGGTGCCCAGCCTTCGGGTGCAGAGCACAACGGGGCGGCGCCTTCGGGTGCCCAGCACAGCCCGAGCTCCCTCACGGCGGTAGCCGAGCACGCTGCGCTCATGAAGGCCGCAGCCCGGATGCAGAGCGCCCTCGAGAAAGCCGGCCTGGCGAACGAGGTGCGCTTCAACCTCGACCAGCGAGGACTGGTCGTCAGCATCATGACCGACAAGATCCTCTTCCCGGTGGACTCGGCCAGCTTGCAGCCGGAGGGCTTCGCCATCCTCAATGCCATCGGGCCGGTCCTCGCCATGCTGCCAAACCAGATCGACGTCGAGGGCAACACCGACAACCAACCGATCCTCGGTGGGCCCTATCGCGACAACTGGGAGCTTTCGGCCGCCCGGGCCGTGGCCGTTGTCGAGTACCTGATCGACGACCACCACGTCGACCCGTCCCGGCTGCAGGCCACCGGCAACTCCGACACGCGCCCGGTCGTCCCCAACAACAGCCCGGCGCACCAGGCGGAGAACCGCCGCGTCGCCATCGTGGTCTTCTCCACAACGAACAACGTCACACCCTGAGGCGGTAATGGCAGCCAAACAGACAAAGACGCCCGCACCCGAAGCGGATGCCGCAAGTGCGGGGAAGAAGGAGGACGCGAGTGCCGGGAAGAAGAGGCGAGGCAAGAAGGTCCTCGCCGTACCGGTACTGCTAGTCGTGCTGGTGGTGGCCGCCTACGGCTACATGAGCCTGGGCAAGAAGAAGGCGGCTGCCGCCCCGGGCTCGCCCACGACCACGGTGGGCGGTCCAATCGTGGACGAGAACTCCCTTACCGTCAACCTGCGTGACGGGCACTACCTCGAGTTCACCGTCGGGATCCAGGTCAACCCCGGGCAGAGCCAGACCACGCTCGTCAAGGACCAAGCCATCGTCCTGGACATCCTCAACAACCAGGCCCAGGGCTTGACCGAGGCCAAGCTGCTCGAGCCCGGCGGCCCGGCCCGGCTCAAGCTGGACATAATGCGCGCCCTCGACAACGAGTGGCCGGGCCTGGTCCAGGCCGTCTACTTCGAGCAGTTCGTCATGCAGTAGCGCACGGCACCAGGCACCCGAGACCACACCGGCCGGCAGCCGCCACCGCCGGCAGGAAGGGCGACCTCCACCACCGGTACCACCGACCGTGTTGCTCAGGTCTGGCACGGGCGCGCCGATGTGAGCGCAGATGACAACGCAGGAGACCGTGCAGATGGTCGTGCCACTCGGGCGGCAAGGGCGTCCCAAACCGCTCAGGCGGTTCCGGGTCAGGCCCGCCAGCACCCTGAAAGACGAGCACGAGCAGGTCCTGGCCCTCGTCGGGCAGAACTTCTGCCGTCTCTTCGCCGCCGACCTGTCCACCTTCGTCGGGTCCGAGGTCGACATATCCACCAACCCTGTACAGCAGTGGTCGTGGGACGACATGCTCTCCGCCCTGCCCGAGCCCTATTGCGCCGTCCGGCTGTCCATGCCCCCGATGGAGGGCACAGGGCTCATCACCATCGACGTGCCCCTGGCCACCGCCATCGTGGAGAAGCTGATGGGCGGGGCCGGTGTGGCCCAGGAGCGGCGCGACCCCCTGACCGAGGTCGAGCTGGCCCTTCTGAACGAGGTCCACCAGCGCGCCGCCACGGACCTGGCCGAGTCGCTGTCCCTGGTCGTGCGGACCGAGCCGGTGGCCGGCCGCCAGGAGAGCAGGTTGGAGATGATCAGGGCATCGGCCGCCCGAAGCCTGCTCATCGCCTTCGAGTTCGAGGTGCGCATGAGGAGCGCCGAAGGCCGGTTGCGCGTCGCCGTGCCGGCGGAAGCCCTGGTAGCCAGCCTCGAGGCTTTCGCAGGCACCTCGGCCACCTCCACCTCACTGGCCAACACCGGCCGGCTCGGCGACTGCAAGGTGGAGGCCTCCGTACGCTTCAACGAGACGAAGCTCTCGTCACGCCAGGTGGTCAACCTGGCCCCCGGCCAGGTCTTGGCGCTGGCCCACCCCGTCGACGAACCGCTGCTGCTCTATGTCGGCGGTACGCCCCTGCTGGCGGTGCTGGCCGGCCGCCGCGGCGCCCAGAAGGCGTTCGCAGTCATCGGCCCGAGCGGAGCAAAAGGAGCGCAACCGTGAGCGTCCAGACAGACCTGGCCGTGCTCGGCCCCGCTGCCGCCGAGGTGGCGACCCTGCTGGCCGCCGGCCTGGGGCTCGCAGCGGTACCCGGAGAGGGCTTCGACCTCTGGCCCGAGAGCGTGCCTACCGGCGCCGACATCCTGAGGCGCGGAGCCAACGTGTGGAGCGCCCAGGTCATCGGCCCGGCGGGCCCGTGCGGTGAGATCGCCATCGCCCTGTCCCCCGGCACCAGCGTCCCCGGGGAGGGCAGGCTGGCATCGTCCATGGCGAGCGCCGTGACCCCCCTGACCGCCGTGTGCGGCGCCGACCACATCGGCGAGCTCTCCCGGCCCGCACCCGCCTCCCTCCTCGAGCCCCGCCCAGGCCACCAGGCCCTGGCCGTGCCCATGCTGGCGACCGGCGCCGAGGTCGGGCTGCTGGTCGTTGTCCTCGCCACCACCGAGGCGACGGCCGAGCTCCCCCACCTCGACCCCTCACCCGGGCCGGTGGCCTCCCCCCGCTCGATCGCGGCCCTGAGCGACGTCGAGATGGCCGTGAGCGTCGAGCTCGGCCGCACCAAGGTCGCCATCAAGGACCTGCTCGGGATCCACAACGGCGCCGTCGTGCAGCTTGACCGCTCCGTCACCCAGCCCGTCGACATCTTCGTGCAGGGCACCCTCATAGCCAGGGGTGAGGTCGTCGTGGTGGACGAGTGTTTCGCCGTCCGTGTCACCGAGCTCCTCACGGGCGAGTAGGCCACCACGGTGTTCGAACTGTTCCTCCGCCTGATCGTCTCTATGGCCGTTGTCATGGCCGTCATGGGCTTGGCTGCCAAGTTCGTCCGGCACCGGCAGGGCCCGTTCGGGGGCGGCAGTTCCTACACGCGCAAGGCGTCCCCGGGCCCAGGCTTGGCGGCGCGCCGCCCGGCCGGCCGCGGTCGTGACAGTGCAGCGCGCCAGCGCCGGGCCCGGCAGGCTCCCCTGCTGGACGTCGTGTACCGGCGCCCACTGGCCAAAGGAGCCTGGGTGGTCGTGGTACAAACCGGGGAGCGGCGCTACATGCTCGGCGTCACCGAGCGTGCCGTCAACCTGCTCGGCGAGCTCCAACGCGAAGACGCCTTC
>JAKACE010000225.1 GCA_021821705.1 Actinomycetes bacterium
TCGAGGGTGAAGCTGGCGGAGTACTCCCGGGCGATGTCGGAGGCGTGCTCGATCCATACCCGTTTGACCATGTGGCCCTTGATGTCCATTCCGATGATGGCCTCGGCGTGGGCACGCGCTTGGGCTCCGTCGGCAGCCAGCTTGATGCCGCCCGCCTTCCCACGCCCGCCCACCTGGACCTGCGCCTTGACCACGACGGGGTAGCCGAGCCTCTCGGCGGCTGCTACGACCTCGTCCGGCGTGACTGCCACTTCACCGGGCGACACGGGAATGCCGTAACGGGCGAAGTACTGCTTGCCCTGGTACTCGAAAAGGTCCACAGGCGCTCCTTGAAGGGGTGGGCGGACCGCTCAACACTAGCGGCGCGCCAGACGGAGCCGGAACGTGCGCCACCGAGCAGCCTGCCTCGGGCCCGTCGCGTGTGGTGGGGGGTGCACGTCCTGGCCCGAACGGTGGCGCTGCGAGGGGGTGCCGCCCAGCGGGGTGACCGGCAATCCGAAGCGCCGGAAGGCGTGTGTTGCCGGAAGGCGGGGATTGCCGGAGGCTGGGGACTGCCGGAGGCTGGGGACTGCCGGAGGCTGGGGATTGCCGGAGGGCGGGGCGGCCGGAGGGCGGGGCTGCCGAAGGGCGGGGCTATTGTCCGCCAGGTGAAGCTGGTGTTGCCGACACTGACCGGCTACCGCCGCTCCTGGCTGGCGGCGGACCTGGCAGCGGGCATCACCCTGGTCGCCATCGCCGTGCCCGAGCAGATGGCCACCGCCCACCTGGCCGGGATGCCGGCCGTGAGCGGCTTGTGGGCGTTCGTCGCCGGCACTCTCGCTTTCGCCCTTCTGGGCCGGCACCCGCAACTGTCGGTCGGGGCTGACTCCACCATCGCGCCTGTCTTCGCCGCCGGGGCCGCTCTGGTGGCTGTGCAGGGTAGCCACCGGTACGGCGAGTTGGTCGCCTGCCTTGCCATTGCCAACGGGGTCGTCCTCCTCGGTGCAGGCCTCCTCCGGCTCGGCTGGCTTGCCGACTTCTTCCCCCTGCCCGTCGTCACCGGTGTGCTCGCCGGCATCGGTGCCGAGATCCTCGTCCACCAGTTGCCTACCGTGCTCGGGCTGCCAGGCGGGGGAACGACCACGCTCGGGCGGCTACGCACGACCCTCGACCAGCTGGGCGGTATCAACTGGTGGTGCGCTGGCATAGCCGCCGGTGTGCTGGCTGTCGTCGTCGCGGCCGAGAAGCTCGACCGCCGGGCACCGGGGGCTCTCGCCGGGGTCGTCGGCGCCACGGCCCTGGTGGCCACGGCCCGGCTCGCTCGTCACGGCGTGGCCGTCGTGGGGACGGTCCGGGCCGCGTTGCCGAAGGTGGGGCTCCCCAACGCCAGCTGGCACGACGTCGGCACACTTGCCGCCACGTGCGCCACGGTCGCGTTCCTCTGTGTTGTCCAGACCTCGGCGACGGTGCGCTCGAGCGGCCACGAGGCGGCGGGCGGCGCCGGGCGCCAGGCGTTCGACCGGGACCTGGTAGCCGTCGGGGCCGGCAACCTGCTCTCGGGCCTGATCGGCTCGTTCGCAGTGGACGCCAGCCCGCCGCGAACCGCCGTCACGGTTTCGGCCGGGGGACGCTCCCAGGCGACCGGGCTGTTCGCCCTGGTCGCGGTGGGCTGCGTGCTGTCGTTTGCCACCGGGCTCGTCGCCGACCTACCCGAAGCGGCCCTTGGAGCCATCCTGGTGTTCGTCTCGACACGACTGTTCCGGGTCAGGCAGTTCCGGGAGATCCTCGGTTTCAGCGGGACGGAGTTCGCCCTGGCCGTGCTGACATTCGCTGTGGTCGTGGTGGCCGGCACCGAAGAGGGTGTCGTCGTTGCCGCCCTCCTCGCCCTGGCTCAGCGGGTGAAGGCGTCCGCTGCTCCGCGTGACGCCGTCCTCGGGCGTGAACCCGGTACCGACCACTGGATCCCCACCGATATCGGCCGGCCCACCGAACAGGTGCCCGGCGTGGTCGTCTACCTGGCCTACGCCCCCCTCTGGTACGCCAATGCGTCCAGGGTGCTCGAACGGGCCGAGGACGCCGTCATGTCGGCGGCCTCACCATGCCGGGCGCTGGTGATCGACGCCAACGCCATGTCGGACATCGACTACACAGGGGCCAGGGCACTGGGCGAACTGATCGCAAGCATGCAGGCTGCGGGCGTGGCGGTCGGCTTGGCGAGGGCCTCGCACCTTGTCCACCACGACCTCGAGCATTCAGGCATCCTTTCGCGGATCGGTCCCGAGCACCTCTTCGCGAGCGTCGACGAGGCCGTGTTGTGCCTCTCCAGCCCGTCCAGCCCGGCCTCAGCGGGGGGCCAGGTCAAGCTGCAGGCAAGGGATGCCCAAGGCAACGTCCACCAGGTCCGCTCGCCGGAGGGCTGAGCGGGGGGCGGAACTTCTCCGGGGCCCTGCCCGGACCGGCCTCCCCCTCGGCTCGGGGCCCACCGTCGGCAAGGGGCTCCCGCCCGGCTTCGGCTTGCCCCCCCGGGCCTGGGCGGCAATGCTTGTGGCCATGCCCACCGCTCTCATCACTGGCATAACCGGACAGGACGGGTCCTACCTCGCCGAGCTGCTGCTCGAAAAGGGCTACGAGGTGGTGGGGGCGCACCGGCGGAGCAGCACCGTCACCTTCGAGCGCATCGCGCACCTCATGGACAAGGTGACGATGGTCTCAGCCGACCTGCTGGACGAGTCGTCCCTCATCAGGGTCCTGCGTGACTTTCGCCCCTCCGAGGTGTACAACCTGGCCGCCCAGTCCTTCGTGATGACATCGTGGGCGCAGCCGGTCCTGACCGGGGAGGTGACAGCCCTGGGTGTCATCCGCCTGCTCGATGCCATCCTCGCCGTCGACCCCTCGATCCGCTTCTACCAAGCCAGCTCGTCGGAGATGTTCGGCAAGGTGGTCGAAGTGCCCCAGCGCGAGACGACACCGTTCTACCCCCGCAGCCCCTACGGGGTGGCCAAGGTCTACGGGCACTGGGCCACCGTCAACTACCGAGAGAGCTACGACATGCACGCCAGCTCGGGCATCCTGTTCAACCACGAGAGCCCTCGCCGCGGCCTGGAGTTCGTGACCCGCAAAGTCACCAATGCCGTCGCCCGGGTCAAGTTGGGCCTCGCCGACCACGTCGCCCTGGGCAACCTGGACTCACAGCGTGACTGGGGCTACGCCAAGGACTACGTGCGCGCCATGTGGCTGATGCTCCAGCAGGACCAGCCGGGCGATTACGTGGTGGCGACAGGCGAGACCCATTCGGTCCGGGAGTTCTGCCAGATCGCCTTCGGCCACGTCGGCCTGGACTGGGAGCAGTACGTCCGTGTCGACCAGCGTCATTTCCGTCCCGCCGAGGTCGACCTGCTCATCGGCGACCCCTCCAAGGCCCACGACCTCCTCGGTTGGAAGCCTGAGACCAGTTTCGAGGAGCTGGTCTGCATGATGGTTGACGCCGACATGGGTGCCCTGTCAGGGCGGCCCTGAACCGTTCGGTCTGCCCGCTCGCCTAACGGGCCCGAGGGGGGAACGACGAAGTCGGGCAGGTGGTGGGCCTGTGAGGCCACGAGCGTGGGTGGGGCCCACCGGCCGTGAGCTGGGCGCCGGCGTTGAGCTCAGGGCCGGTAGGCGACGATAGCCGCCGCGCCCGTCAGAGCCGTGGCCAGGGCCGGCACGACCGAGGCACCGTGAGGCGCACCGAAGACGAAAACCCGCCCATCCGTTGTCAACAGCCGGTAGCCCTGGGCACCGGCCGGTGCCACCGACACAACCGAGGCCCGGACGTGCTCACCGGGTAGCGAGCCCGCGTACACGGCATCTCCGTAGGCGTACACGCCCCCGTCCCGTCCGACGAGCCAGTAGCCGCGCCCGTCGCGGGTGGGGACGATCCCTGCCATGGGCAGGGCGGCAGGCGACCCGGCCGGGGAACCGTAGAACGCTGCATCGCCAAAGCCGTACACCCCCCCGCCCCTGGTGACAAGCCAGTAGCCCCGCCCGTCCGGCGTGGGGGCCATCCCCGTCACGGCCCCGGCCGTGCGCAGGCCGGCGAGGGAGCCGTAGGCCCGGGCGTCTCCGAAGCCGTAAACGCCTCCGGTCCGGGTGACCAACCAGTAGCCGCCGCCGCCAGGGGTCGACGCCATAGCCACAACCTGGGCATCGACGTGCAGGACCGTGAGCGACCCGTACCAGCGGGCGCGCCCGTACGCCAGCACCCCGCCCCGGCGGCCCGCCAGCCAGTAGCCGGAACGACCCGGGGCGGCCGCCATGGCGACGATGCTCCCTGAAAGTACGGTCCCGGTGCCGCTCCCGTAGTAGGGGGCCCCACCGATGGCCGCCAACCGGCCGCTGGCGGTAACCACCCAGTACGGGCCCTGACCGGCGGCTCGGGTGGCAGTACCGGCAGCCACCACCGGGACCGTCCTCGAAACCGGCGTGGTCGTGGTGCGGCCGGCCAGGGCGGTCGTGGTGGAGGCCGGGGCGGTCGTGGTGGAGACCGGGGCCGTCGTGGTGCGGCCCGCCGGGGCCGTCGTGGTGCGGCCCGCCGGGGCCGTCGTGGTGCGGCCCGCCGGGGCCGTCGTGGTGGAGGCCGGGGCCGTCGTGGTGCGGCCCGCCGG
>JAKACE010000226.1 GCA_021821705.1 Actinomycetes bacterium
CGACTTCGCGGCGGGCGCTGCGGCGTTGGCGGCGGGCCTCTGTGCGTGACATGGTGCGCCGAGGGCTCAAGGTGAACATCAGCTCGGACGACCCGGCGCTCTTTCCCACATCCGTGGAGCAGGAGCTCATGATCGCCCGTGACGACCTGGGCCTGGGCTCGAACGAGCTCGTCGAGCTGGTGAGGAACGGCGTCGAGGCCTCGTTCATGGCGCCAGAGGAAAAAGCCAGGTTGCTCGAGAGGATCCACCGCGCCGTCAAAGGTACCGAGGTGGGCTCACCGGCAATGGACGCGGGTGCGCAGGATGGCCGGTGAAGGCCGCCCAGGGGCGAGAGTCGCCGGCCGGGGCCTCGTCGTTGTCGTCGGTTCGGTCAACACCGATTATCTCATGCGGGTGGAGCGTCGGCCGCACCCGGGCGAGACGGTCGGTGGTGCCCTATTGGAGGTGCACGGGGGCGGCAAAGGTGCCAACCAGGCACTGGCCGCTGCCATCTGCGGCGCCGAGGTCGAGCTGGTGGCCCGGGTAGGCGCGGACGCAATCGGCGACACCCGCCTGGGGGAGCTCAGCGCCGCCGGGGTCGGCACAGGCCGGGTCCTGGTGACCCCGGGCTCGGCAAGCGGTGTGGCCATGATAACGCTGACGCCGGACGGGGAGAACGAGATCATCGTGGCCCCGGGGGCCAACGGGCGTCTCGTCCCGGAGGACCTCGAAAAGGTCACCGACCTCCTGACAGCGGCAGACGTCCTGCTCGCTCAGCTGGAGGTGCCCATCGCAACGGTTGCCCGGTCCGTGCAAATGGTGGGGGCCAGGGCGCAGGTCGTGCTCAACTGTGCCCCGTTCCACCCGTTGCCGCGGGATCTGGCCGGCCGGGTCGACATCCTCGTTGCCAACGAGGTCGAGGCGGCGGCGTTGGCCGGTCGCAGTGTCGGCTGTGCCGAGGACGCTCTCGAGGCCGGCGACGAACTGCGCCGGCTGGGGCCAAGGGCAGTGGTCGTCACTCTGGGAGCGGAGGGCGCCGTCGTTGTCGGGCCCGGCATAGCCGAGCACGTGCCAGCGCCGGCCACGGAGGTTGTGGACACCACGGGCGCAGGAGACGCCTTTGCGGGGGCATTGGCTGCCCGCATCGCCGCCGGGGAGCCACTGGTGGGGGCCGTGCAGTTCGGGGTCGCCGTCGGGTCGGCCACAACCGAACGGATGGGCGCGGCGGCAACCGTGCCGGCCCACCTGAGAGATAGGCGCCCTCGCCCCAGAAGCGATGCGACGCACTGACCACAAAAGCGATGCGACGCACTGACAGCGTGGCATCGACAACGCAATACGAAGGGAGCAACCTGTGGTACGCAAGCTTGTCCTGGATGTGGACACCGGCAGCGACGACGCGGTGGCGATAATGTTCGCCGCCCTACATCCCGACCTGGACCTGCTCGGGGTCACGACGGTCAACGGCAACGTGCCCCTGGTGCACACGACTGACAATTCTCTCAGGGTGCTGGACTTCATCGGCCGCTCCGACGTGGCAGTGCACCCCGGGTTGGCGCGTCCGATCGTACGCCACGGGTTCCCGGCGCCCAAGCGGTTTTCCCGGGACTCGGACCGCGACATGCACGGCACGGAGCTGCCCTTGCCCCCGCCCGTCTCCAAACCGCACGAGGTCGGGGCGGCGGAGTACCTGGTGCGAACGGCTCGGGAGCTACCCGGCGAGGTCACCCTGGTGCCGGTCGGGCCGCTCAGCAACATCGCAGCCGCCCTGGCGCTCGCCCCGGACCTGGTCGAGCTCGTCCCCGAGGTGGTGATCATGGGCGGTGCGCACCATTTCGGCAACGAGACGCCGGCAGCGGAGTTCAACATCTGGGCCGACCCCGAGGCCGCCGACATGGTGCTCTCGGCAGGGTTCCCGAAGGTCACGCTGGTGCCGCTCGACGCCACGCACAAGGCCCTCGTCTCCACGGCCGATGTCGAGCGTCTGCGGGCCCTCGGTACCCCGGCCGGTGAGGCGGCCGCCAAGCTGGTGGAGAAGCGGATAGCCGCCTATGCCGTCGCCGGGGAGGCCGCACGCCCGGACGCGGCACCCGTCCACGACGCCCTCTGCACCGCCTACCTCGTCCGCCCCGAAGTCATAGGCACACGCCCGGTGCATGTGACGGTCGAGACCAGAGGCGACCGTACGGTGGGTCGCACCGTCATGGATCTGCGCTCGGGGAGCACCACGCCGCCTAACTGCGATGTGGCGTTCGACGCCGACGCTGCCCTGTTCAACCAGCTTCTGCTCACGGTGTTCGCCCGCCGGGCGTAGTAGGGGCTCGAACTACTTCGGGGTCACCGGCGTGGTGGCCGGACCGCCGGTACCCGTCGCCGCCACGCCGGCGAGGAACGACCGGACGAGCTCGACCGCCCGGTCGGCCAGGGCGTCCAATATGGCGTGGCCCTTTGTGGCCGTGGCCGGACGGGGGTCGCCGAAGACCCCTGACGGCGACAGCCGGGAGAGGTCGGTGGGCGTGGACCCCAAGGTCGCCGGCATCTCTGGGTAGCCGGCTACGGCGAGCTCCATGTGCACCAGCTCGGGGTGCAGCGCCAGGACCGCCGAAGTCTCGACTTCGTCGGCGTGGTAGAACCCGGCACCGGCGGCCGGCGTCTCGCACACAGCGCTCGCTACCTCCGCCAGGCCCGGGTAGTCGACGACGAGCACCGGCCAACCGCCGGCTGCCAGGTCACGTGCGGCCTGGCCCAAAGCGGCCCTATTTCCCCAGTCGCCGTTCACGATGATGAGGCACGGGAAACCCGTCCGCTTCAGGCTCCGGCCCACGTCGGTCGCGATCGCGCGTACCGTGTCGAACGACAGTGTCACCGTTCCGGGGAAGCCGTCGTTGGCAGAGGTGTCGCCCAGGGGCACGGCCGGTAGCAGCCAGCCGTCGACGGCATCGGCCACCTTTTCGGACAACCACGCTGCCATGATCGTGTCCGTCGAGAGGGGCAGGTGCGGCCCATGCTGCTCAAGGGCACCGAACGGCAGCACGGCCGGTGCCCCCCGGCGGCACGCCGAACCGGCCTCGGCCCAGGTGGCCGACGCCGCCTCGGACCGGCCCCCGGAGGCGGCGCGGGCGGTGGCGGCGCCCTGAGTTGCGGCCTTAGCATCCATGGCTATTCGGTTTACCAGGTTGTCGGAGGGAGGGCGCCCTGCGCATCGAAGGCGTGACCGTTTGGGACGGCAGGCGCGACCTCGGGCCGTGCGCTGTGGAGTGGGAGGGTGACCGGCTGACCGTCGTGGAGCCTGGCCCGGGGCCGGCACGACCGGACATCTGCGTCATCCCCGGGCTCGTCGACACCCACGTGCACCTCGTCGGCCACGCCGGCCCGGGCCACGCCGACTTCGCCACCTGGCCGCTCACGACGACGCGTGAGGAGCAGGTGCTGCACGGCCTGGCTCATGCCCAGCAGGCCATGCGTTCAGGGGTCACCACCCTGCGGGACCTGGCGGGGGACGCAGCCCAGATCGCGTTGCGGCGAGCCTTCGACGCCGCCTTGCTCGAAGGCCCGCGACTGGTGGTGCACTGCGTGGTGGGAATGACCGGAGGCCACTGCGACCTGTTCGTGCCCCCCGCCGTGGCCAACCGCCCTCCCACCGCTGACGGGCAGGACGAGTGCCGGCGCCTGGTCCGTACGTGGGCGCGCGCCGGTACGGACGGCATAAAGATCACCACGAGCGGAGGGGTCCTCTCCCTCGGCGACCGCAGCGAGTGGCGCAACTACACCCGCGGCGAGGTGCAGGCCATCGTGGACGAGGCTCACGCCCTGGGCCTGCCGGTGGCGGCTCACGCTCACACCGAGGCCGGCATAGCGGTGGCCCTGGAAGAGGGGGTCGACTCCATCGAGCACGGGACCCTCATGACCGCCGAACAGGCCGCCCGGGCCGCCGGTGCAGGTACGACGGTGGCGCCGACGCTGCTCATCAACGACGTGATCGCTGCCGGCTCGGTAGCCGTACCGGCCGAGGCGCAGGACAAAGCGGCCCGGCTGGTGGCCCAGCGGGACAAGCGCCTACGCGACGCAGCCGATCTCGGCGTCGAGTTCGTGCTCGGCACCGACGCCAACGGGCACCACGTCGCCTTCGGCGACCAGATGGCCGAGGCCCGGCGCATGGGCGAGGTGCTTGGCCTGGGTGCCGCGCAGGTGCTGCGAGCGGCGACATCGCGCGCTGCGCAAGCCATCGGGCTGGGGCGGGTCGCCGGCACGCTGGCTCCCGGTTACGGAGCGGACCTCCTGGTCATGCGGGGCCGTCCATGGCTCGATGGGGCCGACTTGCGGACCGAGCACCTCGTGGCGGTCATCTCCCGGGGCCGCCTCGTGGCCGGGGCGTTGCCTACCGCCTGACCTCCTGCGTGCCGAGCGCGGCCGATCAGCCGGGCCCCCTCGGTTGGCTACAGTAGAGGTTCGCCGGGCGCGAGCACGCCCAGCCAGCTGCACCAGCCCGAGTAGCTCAGTCGGCAGAGCGACGCACTCGTAATGCGTAGGTCACCAGTTCGATTCTGGTCTCGGGCTCTCCGGCGTTTTCCCAGGTCAGCCGCCTGCGGGGGAGGAGCCCCGGTCGTGATCTTGCTGGCTCGACCCCCGTCCGCGTC
>JAKACE010000227.1 GCA_021821705.1 Actinomycetes bacterium
GTGGTGCGCGCCGTGGTTCGCAGGCGTCGTGCAACGGGCCCCACGGCGGCGGTGGTATAGGCGCCCGGGGCGAGCCGGGGGGCACCGAGGTCGCGGCTGCGGGCCGGCGCCCAGCCGGCAGCTGCTTCGCCGGCCTGGCGGGTGGCGGCGGCAATGTCCTGTTCATGGTGCACCCTCCTCCTGATCGGCCGGGAGCGACGCCTCGGAGGGCGCCAGCATCTCGTCCGCCAGCGTTGTGATGTCCCCGGCACCGACGCTCAGGCACAGGTCACCCGGCCGCAGGAGCCGGCGGAGAGCCCGAACGAGATCGGAACGCTCACCGGGCACGTACGCCACGCGCAGCCCCGGCCGGGCGCGCCTGGCGGCCTCGGCGACCATCTCGCCGGAGACGCCGTCGAGCGGCACTTCGCCCGCACCGTAGATGTCCGTGACGACTACCTCGTCTGCTCCGGCCAAGGCCTCTCCCAGCTCTCGCCAGAGGGCCTGGGTCCTCGAGTAACGGTGGGGCTGGAAGACGGCCACCACCCGCCCCAACCCGGCGCCCCGCGCCGCTTCGACCAGCGCTTGCACCTTGCCGGGGTTGTGGGCGTAGTCGTCAACGAAGGTGACGCCCTGGCGGTGGCCTCGCAGCTCGAAGCGCCGCCTGACCCCCCGGTAGGTGGCGAGGGCCCACCTCGCCTGGTCGGCCGTGGCACCGGCGGCCATCCCGGCCCCGATGGCGGCAGCGGCATCGAGCACGTTGTGCATGCCCGGCACCGGCAGTTGGAAGTGACCCAGGCTGCCTCCGGGAGCGCCGAGGTAGAAGCCGGCCGATGTCCCCTCGAAACGCACGCCGGTGACACGTAAGTCGGCCCAGGGCGCGGTGCCGTAGGTGAGCAGGCCGTCCCCGTCGCGCGACCCTGCCAGCTCGCGTACAAGCGAAGCGGCACCGGGGTCGTCGGCGCACACCACCTTGGTCCCGGGAGCCTGGGTCAGGAAGCGTGAGAACGCAGCGCGCAGTCGCGGCTCGGTGCCGTAGTAGTCCAGGTGGTCCGGGGCGACGCTGGTCACCACAACGATCTCGGCCGGGAGCTCCAGGAAGGTGCCGTCGGACTCGTCAGCCTCGACTACCAGCCATGGGCCTGTCCCCCACCTGGCGCCTCCCTCACGGGCGCCCAACTCACCGCTGGAGGCGGGGCGGGCGAGGTCACCGCCGACGACGTATGAGGGGCCCCCACCGGTCGCCTCCATGACAGCTGCGAGCATGGCCGTGGTGGTGGTCTTGCCATGCGTGCCGCTCACGGCAATGGTCCGCTTCAGGCGGCAGACCGCCTGCATGAGCTCAGCCCGGGTGTAGATGGGCACGCCGGCGCGGCGAGCCTCGACCAGCTCGGGGTTTGCCTCCTTCACGGCTGTCGAGAAGGTGACGGCGTCGGCGCCGGCCAAGTGGGCCGCGTCGTGGCCGACATGGACGACCGCCCCCTCCGCTTCAAGGCGGGCCAGCGTGCCCGAAGAGCTCTGGTCGCTGCCCGAGACATGGTGGCCCAGGGCGAGCAGGATGCCGGCTAGAGCGCTCATGCCGGCACCTCCCACGCCGACCACATGGAAATGCCGCGGCGCTCCTGAGAGCTCCAGAGCAGGCGGGCGCTGGACGCGATGCTCACCACCGGCACCTTCTCCCCGCGTCGCCGTCATGGGCGCTCCATGGGTAGCGGGGCCCGGGCGTGCTCTTGCACGAGATCCGCTACCGCGACCGTGGCTCCTGGCCGTGCCAACGACCCGGCAGCCCGGCTCATCTCGGCCAAGCGCCCAGGAGCAGCGAGCAAGGCGTCGAGCTCGGCTGCCAGCCGGGAACCGTCGAGTGCCTCATCGGCCACGACGACCGCCCCACCGGCGCCGGCCAGGGCCCGGGCATTGGCGCCCTGGTGGTCGCCCGGCGAACCGGGCAGTGGCACCAGTACCGAGGGCACCCCGGCCAGGGCCAGCTCAGCCACCGTGTTGGCCCCCGCCCGCTGGACAGCGACGTCGGCAGCCGCGTACAGCGCCGCCATGTCCTCTTCGTACTCCACCTGCTGGTAGCACAGCGCGCCCGCTGCCGGCGCCGTTGCCCGCAGCTCGTCCCAGTCCCTTCTGCCGACCACGTGACGTACCGCCACGTCCGAGCGCCCCGACCACAGGCGCGCCAGCTCCAACGTGGCCATATTGAGCCTGCGCGCACCCAGTGAGCCGCCCGAGACGGCCACCACGCTTGCCCCGTCCGGAAGGCCGAGGTGGTGCCGCGCCTGGCGCCTCCCCTCCTCGCTTCGGTCCACTGCGGCCAGGGAAGCCCTGACAGGCACGCCCGTGAACACTGCCCGCGGCAGGTCCACCCCGGGCACCCCGACAGCCGTGGCCGCCGCCACTCGCGATGCCCACCGGTTGACTGCTCCCGCCACGGCGTCGACGTTGACGACCACGATGGGGCACCTCCAGGCGATGGCCGCCACCACGCAAGGGGCACTCGCGTAGCCCCCCAGCGACATGACCACTGCGGGGCGCCACCTGGCGAACAGACGCAGCGCCCGGGCGACAGCGGCCGACATGCCCGCCACAGCCTCGACGTTGACGGCCACGCCTGAGCCGGACAACGACCGGCTGAGGCCCCGGCCCGGCAGGAAGGTGGCCGGGAAGCCCTCCAGCGCACGAGTTCTGGCTTCGAGGCCGCGGCGGGCACCCACGAAGTGGACGGCGCCGGCCGGGCAACCGCGCCCCACCAGTTCGCGGGCGACAGCGAGACCGGGGTAAAGGTGGCCACCGGTGCCGCCGCCGGCCACCACGAGCCACGGGCGCTGGGGCCCGTACGCCGCCTCGGTCAGGCTGCTGGCGCTCCCGGTTGCACCGCCGGCCATCGGGCCCACCCCCTCAGGCGCCGGACGGCATTGGCACGGCCTGTCCCGCCGAGCGCCGTGCGATGTTGGCGAGCAGGCCGGTGGCGAACATGACTATGACGAGCGATGTACCCCCGTACGACACGAAGGGCAGGGGGACGCCCGTCACCGGCAACACGCCGGCGACGGCTCCGATGTTGATGACGGCCTGGGCGGAGAGCCAGGCCGTGATGCCGGCGGCTACGAGGCTCTCGAAGGTGCTGGGCGCGTGCCATGCCACTCTTGTGCCCACGACCGCCAGCGCGCTGAACAGACCGAGGACCACGACACTGCCGGCGAACCCGGCCTCCTGGCCGATCACGGCGAAGATGAAGTCGGTGTACTGGTTGGGCAGGTAGCCCCAGCTGGCCAGGCTCTGGCCGATACCCGTTCCGGTCCAGTGCCCGGCGCCGAGGGCGATGAGGCCCTGCACCGACTGGTAACCGGTCGAGTTGGCGTGGGCGAACGGGTTGATGAACGAGGTGAGCCGGGCGGCGCGGTAGCTGGCGCTGGTGGCGAACACGATGCCGCCCAGGCCGCCCAGCAAGCCCAGCCCCACCATGGAGCGCAGGGGCATCCCTGCAGCGAACAGGACGGCGGCAGCGATACAGCAGACCACGACGGCCGTGCCCATGTCGGGTTGTTTCATGATCAGCAGGACATAGACCCCGCCGGCTACCAGTACGGGCACCGACCTGTACATCCAGTTGCCGCGGCCTTCGCGACGGGCGATGACGTCGGCAGCGAAGAGCAGCAGGGCCAGCTTCGCCAGTTCGGAAGGCTGGAACTGCAGTGAGCCGCTACCCAGCCATCGAGCGGCCCCACCCGCGCTCCGGCCGGCCACGAGTACCGCCATAAGGCCTAGTGCCGCCACGATGAGCAGGGGGCGCGCCAGGCGCTGCCAGACGGCCATACGCACCTGCTGGGCCAAAGCGAAAGCCGCCACGCCGAGCACCAAGTAGACGGCCTGGTGCTCGAAGAACGACCACGGGGTACCGAACGAACGCAGGCTGGCGACGGCCGACGCAGACAGGACCATGACCAGCCCCGCTATGCAGAGCACGCCTACCAGGGCGACGAGCAGGAAGTAGGTGGGGTCGTAGATATGTTCCGTCGCCGAGCCTTGACGGCGCCCGCTGCGCCTGAGCCTGCCGGGAACGAGCGTCGTGGCGGTCATCGGGCTTCCTCCGGGTTCGTGGTACTGGCATGGCTGGCGCTCGACCGAGCACGGGCCCCGGTGCTCACGCCGTGCCCCCGTGGGCCAAGAAGTCGGCGTAGAAGGCACCGAGGGACAGGGCGGTGAAAAGGCCGGCGAGTATCCAGAAGCGAACTATCACGGTTGTCTCCGGCCAACCCATCAGCTCGAAGTGGTGGTGCACCGGCGCCATGCGGAAGATCCGCCGGCCAAAGAGCCTGAAGCTCGCCACCTGCATTATCACCGACACCGTCTCGAGCACGTAGAGGCCGCCGATCACGGGCAATAGGAGGTCGACGTTCTCCAACAGGGCCAGCACGGCCACGGCAGCGCCGATGCCGAGCGAGCCGGTGTCGCCCATGAAGATGCGCGCCGGCGCTGCGTTCCACCAGAGGAAGCCGGCACACGCCCCGATCATCGCGGCCGACATGACGGCTTCGTCCAGCGAAGCCGGGTTGCGGTAGAGCTGGAAGTGCTTGAGCTGGTAGAAGCCGATCACGGTGAAGGCCACGAAGGTGAAGGCCGACGAGCCCG
>JAKACE010000228.1 GCA_021821705.1 Actinomycetes bacterium
CTGCGCGCGATACGGCCGCTGACCGGATCACGGGCCTGGACGAGGGCGCCGACGACTACCTGGTAAAGCCGTTCGATTTCGGTGAGCTGCTGGCCAGGCTCAGAGCCCTGCAGCGCCGCCCCGCCGCCGTCCAGCCCGTCAGCCTGGTGGTGGGGGACATCCAGTACGACCCGGCAACCAGGGAGGTACGGGCCGGGCCGTCCAGCCCGGTGCTGACGGCTACCGAGTTGTCCATCCTGGAGCTGCTCATGCGTCGTTCCCCGGCCGTGGTGCAGCGCCGGTCCATCGCCTTGCACGTGTGGGACGACGAAGCAGATGCCGTCGGTTCCAACACCATCGACGTCCATCTGGCCCGCTTGCGGGCCAAATTGGCTTCTGCGCACGTGCGCATCGAGACCCTCCGGGGCGTGGGTTACCGTATCGTCGGTACATGAGGAGGCACCGCCAGGCCGGCCGGCCGGGCGGCCGCAGCCTCGCCCACGCTGTCAGGGTGGCAGGGCTGGCCACGCTGATCATGGCGCTGGTGTACAGCGTCGGCGCCGTGGTCTTCGACGCAGTGGACACACGGCACCTGGTCGGTTCCGTCGACCAGAACCTGCGCGAGCACCTGGGCGAGCTGGCCCGTCACGGCGTGCCGACCACCCGGATGGTGGGCTCCGTCGGCCTTCTGGGCCCTGGGGCCCAGGTCCGGGACGTCGACGAGGCGCCGGTGGTGGAATGGTCTGTGCCTGCCGACGGCAAGGCCGTGCGCCTGTCCGACGAGGCTCTGCCCCTGCCGTCCGGCTGGGCGAGCTGGCGCAGCCCGACGACCATCGCCATCGGCGCCGACAGGTTCCGCGCCCTCTCGGTCCCCTCGGGCCGGCAATGGCTGGTGGTGGCCCAGAGCCTGGCCGAGACCGAGCGGGTGGAGTCGGTGGTGGACAGGGCGGAGGTCCTGGCCGGTCCACTCCTGCTGGCCCTGATGTTCGTGGTGTCGCTGGCCATCGGGGTGGCCGCCTCACGGCCGGTGGAGCTGGCCAGGCGACGCCAGTTGGAGTTCACGGCCGACGCCTCCCACGAACTGCGCACGCCCCTCACCGTCATCGAGGCCGAGGTCGGCCTGGCCCTCAGTTACGAGCGCGACGGCGCCTCCTACAGGGACACGCTCACCAGGGTCGCGACCGAGGGCAAGCGCCTGCGCCGGATAGTGGAGGATCTGCTCTTCCTGGCCCGCTCGGACTCGATGCCGCCCCGGGGCAGGGGCGAGGAGGTGGACCTGGCCGTGCTGGCCCAGGAGTGCGCCCGCCGCTTCCAGGCGGTGGCCCAGTCCAAGCAGGTGGGCCTCAGTGTCGCCTCCAACGGCGCCGGTGCCCTCGTAAACGCCCAACCCGAGGCCCTCGACCGGCTGTGCGGCGTCCTGGTCGACAACGCCTGCCGCTACACCGGGAGCGGGGGCAGCGTGGACGTGATCGTTACCGTCCGGGGCGGTTCGGTGAGCCTGGTAGTCGATGACAGCGGTCCGGGCATCCCCCCCGGCCAGCGCCAGAGCCTCTTCGGGAGGTTCCGCCGGGGGGCCGAGGAGGGTGAAGGCACGGGGTTGGGCCTGGCGATAGCGGACGCCGTCGTCAGGTCGACGGGAGGGCGCTGGAAGGTGGGTACGTCGCCTGCGGGGGGAGCCCACATGGAGGTGTCGTGGCGGCGCTCACACCGGCGCGACAGCGCCTCGGAACGCAGAGCTCACAACCGCAAGGCGCAGGTCGTCTGAGAGCGACCGGGCGCGATGGAGTGGGCCTACGCCGGGGCGGTCGACGGCCCGGACGTGGAGCCCGAAGCGACCGCCTCGCGCTCGACCTCGCAGTTCACCTCGGCTCCGAGTAGCAGGGCCAGTCCGCTCAGGTAGAACCACAACAGGAACACTGCCACGCCGGCCAGCGCCCCATAGGTCTTGGCGTAGCTGCCGAGGGCGCTCACGTAGAACGAGAGAACCAGGGAGGCGAGCAGCCAGATGGCGCTGCCGACCAAGCCCCCGGCCGAGAACCAGCGCCAGGAGGGAGCCGGGCGGTTGGGTGCGACCCGGTAGAAGACGGCGAACAGCACCGAGATGACCAAGACAGCGACCACCCAGCGCCCGGCCGTCAAGAGGGCGTCGAAGACCGGGCCCTTCACCGAAAGTGCCGAGGCGATGCTGTTGCCGACGGGCTGGCCGAACACGATCAGGGCGGAGGCGAGGCCGCCCAGCAGCACCAGGATGCCGAGCATGGCCAATCCCACGAGGCGCTTGGCCACGAACCTGCGCTCAGCCGGGACCTCGTAGGCCACGTCCAAGCCTATTTCGACATTGGCCATCCCCCCCGATGCGCTCCACAGCGCGATCGGCACGGCCACGACGGTCACGGCCAGCGCCCCGCCTGTGCGGTGCTGCGCCGCCGTGACCGCCGTCGAGAGCACCCCCGAGGCCCCCTGGGGAAGGGCCTTGCCTATGCCCTTTACAAGCGAGCGCACCTGGGGCTCGGCCAACCCCACCAGCTGGCTGGCACCGATAAGGGCGATGATGGTCGGGAAGAGCGACATGAAGGCGTGGTAGGCGAGGCTGCCGGCGATCATCGGCACACGGTCCTGGCGGGTCTCGCGCAAGACGGACCTGGCTATATCCTTCCATTCGCGCCGCCTGAGGTCCGTTGGCGACCCGGTGCCACCTGCACCTTCCTCGCTCCGCTGGGGGCGCGCCGGAACGCCCTGGAACTGGGCCGGGCCCAGCTGGCTGCCGGTCCCGTAGTGGTGCCCGCCCGGGGCGGTACGTGCGGCCGTTCGGCGCAGGAGTGGCATGGGTGAGTCCTCTCGTCGGGCGGGTGTCGGGGGGCCGGGCGCCCGGGGCTGAACGGGCGGTCCGGGCGTGAAGTGCCTGTGGTGGTATTTGCCCGCCGCCGTGGCCGCTGAACCCTCGGGCCGGTCCCGTCCCGGCGGTGCCGGCCCTCCTCAGCCGCTCACCGGTGCGCCCGGGAGCAGGATCTCGTAGAAGTCCCGGGCCTCCCAGACCGGCGGGAGGGATCGGTCTGCCGAGCGCTGCATCTCGGGGTACAGCTTGGTGCCGCTCACCTGTAGAGGGTTGCCGGGGGCGTGCTGGTAGAAGTTGAACGTAACCCATTCGGGGTTGATGTCCAGGGTCATCGCCTCCACCGCACCCGCCCTCTGCAGGGACTCGGCCAGCGACTTCGCCGTCAGCGCCGGCCCGGCCACGTAGACCAGGGCGCCATCGGCGGTGACGCCGATACCGCTGCGGGGCACCACGTAGCCACCGCCGAGGGTGTAGCCCCAGATGGCGTTGTCCGTGTATGTGGCGGACGGGGCCAGCTGGCCGTGGTTCACCAGCAGCACCACGTTTTGAAGGACCGAGACGACCTGGGGTGTCATCGAGACCTGGCTGCCCCAGGCCCCGATGGCGACCCGGCCGTTGTTGTAGATGACGAACGATGCGGCCCCCTGGACCAAGGGGACCCCGACCTTGCCCTCCAGGTATATGCCGCCTTTGGCGTCCTGGAAGCGGAAGCCGCCGTTGAAGGCGGCCACCAGGTAGGGCAGCTCCGAGTTGGTCACGTAGGGGGGGTGTGACCAGCTACCCCCGGGTTCGGTGCTGCCTGGCACCAGCTCGAGCTTGAGAAGCTTGGTGTCCACCCACACCGCCGAGGTGATCTGGCTGGTGTAGATGTTGTCGGCGCGGAACTGGGCCTCGTACATGGCCGGCACGCCATGCACGAGAGGGCCTGTGGGCTGCCACTTGCCCTCGCCCGGCAGGGCTGGGTGGACCACCAGCGGCACCGGCGCCGGCGCAGGCAGGCCCGGCGGCGCCGTCGTCGTGGTCGTCGTGGGCACGGTTGTGGTCGTCGCCGTCGTCGCTGTGCGTGCGCCCGCCGTAGTGCTGGTGGGGTGCCCGCTCGGGGGGACTGAGCTGGTCGTGCCGCCCACGACCCCGGGTACCTGGTTGAGGCCCCGGGGGCGGCCTCCCTTGGCCGGGGCCTGGGCCGAGTAGTAGATCTCCTCGAACTTCTGGGCGAGAAAGCCGGCATGGTTGGCCCGCAACCAGTCAGCCCACTTGGCCGCGAAGCTCTGGTTGCCTGGAGACAGCGCCGCCCCCACCACCGAGACCAGGAACAGCGCCAGGACCACGGCCGGTACCACCAGCAGGTACGTCAGCCGCCTCCTGCGCCGGGACCGGCCCTGCTGGGCGTTCTTCGTTGAATGGCGCTTCACAGCCATCGGACCTCACCGCCGTAGCCGGCAGCCCCGGGCTGCCCGGGGGCTGGGAGTGGATATGGGCGGGGCAACGCCCTGGCCAATACGCTAGTGGTTGGGCGCCAGGAGCAGCCTCCCCGTCGCCGCTCGTGCCGGGGTCGGGTCGGGGGGCACCCCCTGGACGTGCCGGGACGCCCGTAGGGGCGCGGGCCCGGCCTGTGCGTGAGGGCGCGCCACGCCGCGTCTTGCATCCGTAGCCATGCTGGAGGCTGCGCCTTGCGCCAACATGAAAGCCGGGCCGCACCTGCGGGCGGACGAGCGGCGACAACTCTCTGGCCCGGCACTGGCTAATCCGGCACTGGTTAATGAAGCCTTCAGCACCATGGCTGACACT